>JAVBQK010000170.1:0-4940 GCA_031549105.1 Eubacteriales bacterium | reverse complement strand
TTTCCAAACCCATGTTGCGCTCACGCGCGGGCGTGGGGGAGGATTATTTCTAGCACAAAGTTTCACCAACCCCTGCGTGAGCAGTCATGGGTTTCGAAAGGGCAACGCCCTTCGCATGGGGGTCCAGGGGGAGCAGCGCTCTCCCTGGCGTCTCCCGCCCCACAAGCCGGCTGAAGATGGATTTTTCAGCCGGCTTGTGGTATACTTATGGTAAATTGCTATTTCTGTACAAGGGGAGGTTGCTGCATGAGATCAGCGACGGCCATCACGTATGAATTGGATGATATCCAGGGGGCCGCGGAAGAGTTGGTTGGTCAGATCAAGGAAAAACTGACGTTTGCGAAGGAAAGCGTCGCGATTTTGCACGCGCAGCCCGAGATGGAAACGGGAGAGCTTTCCGCGCTGCTTGGCGAGATGCTGGGCTTTTCGGTGATTGGCGGCACGACGGCCGGCGCCGCGCTGCTCTCCAATGACGGGCACCATGAGCTGGCGGTGATGCTGCATGTGCTCACGGCGAATGACTGCTGCTTCGCGACCGGGGTCAGCGAATCGATGGCGGTGGAGCCCAAGCGCCAGATTGTCGAAACGTACGAAAAGACATTGGCAAAGCTGAAGGAGAAGGATACGGCAGCGGAGCCGAAGATGGCATTTTGCGTGACATCCATCGTGCAGAGCTATTCGTCGGACGACTGCCTTGCGACACTTTCGGAAGTCAGCGGCGGGCTGCCCATCTTTGGCTTTGTTGCGGCGGATGATTTTGAGTTCAGCAAGCAGCAGGTTTTCCTCGACGGGAACAGCGCCGGGGATACGGTGGCGCTGCTGCTGATCGCGGGCAACGTGCGGCCCATCTTTGAGGTGAAGAACCTGGCCGGGTCGGAGACACTGTCCATCCGCAAGGTGACGAAGGCGCATGACAACATCATCTGCGAGATAGACGACAAGCCCGCATATGAGTATATCAAGGATTTTCCGTTCATCAGCGACCAGACGAAGGTGCTGTGGAACTATCAGTTCTTTGTGGAGATGCAGAACGAGGCCGATAATGATGGCGTTCCCGTTTCCCGCGCACTCAACACATACGATGTGAAGACCGGCGAGATTGCCTGCTTTGCCAATGTTCCGGAGAACTCGTCCATTGGCCTGCAATACTGTGACGATGAAGATGTAAAGGCCTCCTGCCAGACCGCGCTGCGCGAGCTTGAAGAAAAGTTGGCCGCCGCGTCTACAGAGGACTACCAGTACTCCACGGTGTTCATCGCCAGTTGCAGCCTGCGCAACATGTTCCTGGCCGATCAGAAGGACGCCGAGGGGATTCTGGTGCGCGAGATGCTGCCGCCTTCGCTGACGGTATCGGGGCTGTACGCCTTTGGCGAGATTGCGCCGACATCCATCCGCAATGGCAGGGCGGTCAACCGCTTCCATAACGCGACGATGACCATCTGCGCGCTATAATCTGTACTGACACATCTGATGGAGGCGTGTTTCGTGAGCGATCAACAATCGATGGGACCGGGCGTCGACACGGAAAACGTCTCCTATAAGAAGGACTATCAGGCGCTGCTCCGCAAACACAACCGGTTGGTGCGCGAGTATGAAAACCTGACCCATCTCTATAAACAGGCCGTAGCGCTGCGGGATTACAACGAGAAAGAAAAAGAAACCCAGCGGCGCTACAACCAGATGCTGCAGGACAACAGCCCCGATGATATCTTCCTGCTGGATGCGGACCGCAGGATTCTTTTGTGTACCTCGCCCGTGAAGCGGCACTTCAGCGGGGAAACGGAAGGGCTGATCGGGGAGGATATCCTGGCGGTGTTGATCCCCTTTTTCGGGGAAGGGTTTGGGGAGCAGATGCGGAACGCGCTGGAGACGATTGAGCGGACGAAGACGGGCGCTTTTTTTGACGCGGAAGCGCCGGGTGGGGACCGGGGACCGCTGTACTTCTCCATCAGCGTCGCGCCCGCATTGGATGCTAAGGATGAACTGTCGGGCATTGTGGTGCTGCTGCATGATTCCACGGAAATGCACATTGCCAAGGTACAGGCCGAGGCCGCGACCCGCGCGAAGACGACCTTCCTGGCGAACATGAGCCACGAGATTCGCACACCGTTGAATGCCATCATCGGCATGACACGCATTGGTATGGGCGCAACTGAACTTGAACGCACGCAGTATTGCCTGGGCAAGATTGACGCCGCATCCAAGCAACTGCTGGGCCTGATCAACGATATCCTGGACATCTCCAAAATAGAGGCGAATAAGCTGGAACTCACGGCTGCGCCGTATGACCTGCGCCATATGATCGACACGCTGGTGAATGTGATGTTTGTCAAGGCGGAGGAGAAGGCGATTGAGCTGATCGCGGATGTGGATGCGCGCCTGCCCGAGGTGGTCGTCGGCGATGAGATGCACCTGTCGCAGGTGATCATGAACCTGCTATCCAACGCGATCAAGTTTACGCCCGAGAACGGGCGCGTGCGCCTTTCGGTGAGCATGGGGGAAATGGTCTCCGATGAGGAGAGCATGTTGGAGGTTTCCGTCACGGACACGGGCATTGGCATAACCCCCGAGCAAAAAACACGGCTGTTCGTGGCATTTGAGCAGGCAGATGGGAGCATTGCGCGCAAGTACGGCGGAACAGGGCTGGGCCTGGCGATCAGCAAGCAAATTGTGCGGCTGATGGGCGGCGATATCGATGTCAGGGATGGCGACAATGGGATAGGTTCCTGCTTTTACTTTTCTGTTAAAATTGGCCGCGCGGCAGAGGGCGCGGAGCGGATACAGGAGCCGCTTGACCTGGGGCAGCATGGGCAATCGACCTATCCCGGCCGCGTGCTGATGCTTGTGGAGGATATCGACATCAACCGGGAAATCGTGATGACGATGCTGGAAGATACGCAGCTGACCATTGAGCCGGAAGAGAACGGGCTGTTGGCGCTTGATGCGTTTGAAAGGGACCCGGCCCGGTATGACATGATCCTGATGGACCTGCAGATGCCGGTGATGGACGGCCTGGAGGCCACGCGCCGTATCCGTGCGCTGGGAACGCCTGAAGCGCTTGCGGTGCCGATTGTCGCGATGACCGCCAACGCCTTTGCGGAAGATGTGGCGATGTGCATTGAGGCGGGTATGGTGGACCATATTGGCAAACCAGTGGACCTGGATATCCTGCTGGGCAAACTGGCGAAATACCTGAGTAAATAGAAGGAGACAACTGCATGAGCATGATGCCAAAGCCGGAACACCCGCGCCCGGACCGGATGCGGGCGCATTGGTATGCGCTGAACGGCACCTGGGACTTTGCGCTGTTTGCAGATGGCGAGCAGGAAGCAGAGCGCCTCTTTGCACAGCACCGCGAAGCGTACCCGGATGAAATCGCGGTTCCGTATTCATGGACCTGCCCGCTTTCAGGAATTGAGCGGGATGTGGCGGGGATTGGCTGGTACCGACGGTCGGTCTGCTTTGATGTAGCAGGCCGTATCTTTTTATGCTTTGGTGCGGTGGACTACCAGTGCAATGTGTTCGTAAATGGGCAGCACGTAACAAGCCATATGGGCGGCTATACGCCCTTTGAGGTGGATGTTTCCGATGTATGGGGGCCGGGCGAGAACCTGATTGAGGTGCGCGCAGAAGATTTTCGCCTGGAATCGCAGACCTATGGCAAGCAAGGGTATGGCGAGATACAGGGCATTTGGCAGACGGCGTGGCTGGAAGAGCGGCCGGCGGCGCATATTGACTGGTTCCGGTTTGTGACGCGAATCAGCGGCGAAGTGGAAGTACACGCGTCTGTGCATCTTAGCGGGGTGGAGTGCGGCACACTTGTCGGCGAGTTTGACGGGCGGCGGTTTGAAGTTGCCGCCACGCCGGACAATGCCGCGGATGTGGTCCTTCCCATGCATTTTGATGCGCCGCGCCTGTGGTCACCAGATTCGCCGTCGCTGTATGAGGGAACGCTCTCTTTTTGCAGCGAACAGGGGAAGGACGTTGTTGAGACGTATTTCGGAATACGGGAGATTGGCTACGCAGCCGCGCCGGGGCGTTCTTTCCCATGGATCACGCTCAACGGAAAGCCCATCTACCTGAATGGTACGCTGGACCAGGCGTTCAACCCACAGGGGTATTTCACCTACCCGGATGAGGCATCGATCCGGGACGAGGCATGGCGGCTGAAGCGGCTGGGGCTGAACATGGTACGCATTCACATCAAACCCGAGGAGCCGCGAAAGCTCTACTGGATGGATAGGCTCGGCATCCTGGTGGTGGAGGACATGCCGTGCTTCTGGGGCGAGCCGGATGAAACGGCGAGGCGCGCTTACGAGCTGGAATGGCCCGATGTAATCCGGCGCGACATCAACCACCCGTCCGTCTTTTCCTGGGTGATGTTCAACGAGACCTGGGGCCTGCTGAGCAAAGCTGCAGACGATAGGGTATATCTGCCAGAAACGCAGGCGTGGGTGCGGGATGTATATCGCCGTGCGAAGGCGCTGGACCCATCCCGGCTGGTGGAGGACAACTCCGCGTGCCGGTATGACCATGTGGAGACCGACCTGAACACATGGCATTTTTACATCAACGGCTACGGGCAGGTGCGGGATCATATCCGCGAGGTTGCAGAGAACGCGTACCCGGGCTCCGCGCACAACTTTATTGGCGGTGCGCAGCAGACCGCCGTTCCGCTGATGAACAGCGAATGCGGCATGGTGTGGGGGGTGGACGGATCGGCGGGCGATAGCGATCTGGCCTGGCAGTACCATTACATGCTTAATGAGTTCCGCTTGCAGGAGAAGATTTGCGGGTTTGTCTTTACCGAGTTTAACGATGTGGTAAACGAGTTTAACGGCTATTACCGCATTGACGACACGGAAAAGGACTTTGGCTATGGGGCCTTTTGCCGGGGCATGACACTGCGCGATCTGCACGCCGCGGATTTCGTGGCCATG
>JAVBQK010000106.1:0-10146 GCA_031549105.1 Eubacteriales bacterium | reverse complement strand
CCTCGTGCCCTTGTGTGGTTACCCCACGGCCCTCGCCCGGGGGGCGGGCGCCCGGGTCCCCCCGCCCCCCCCCCGCGTCCCCCCGTAACCCCTTACCTCGTCGTCTCCACCACAATCTCGCCGCTCATGATCTTCGCGGCCAGCTCGGCCACCTCGGCCTTCAGCTCGTCCGAGACCTGCTGGGGCTCCAGGATGCCTTCATCCATCTCGCCGTAGCCGACGGAGATGTAGCCGCTGTCCATGTCCGCGTTCCAGGCGGTGCCACCAGGGAAGTCGCCGTTTTCGACGTAGTTCATTACCGCGCCGTAGATGGACTTGCCCACTTCCTTGATCATTGAGCAGACGATGACGTTCGGGTTGATGTACTTCTGGTCGCTGTCCACACCGATGGCGTAGTGGCCGGTCTCGGCGGCGGCTTCAAAGACGCCCTCGCCCGTCTTGCCTGCGACCTGGAAGATGATGTCCGCGCCCTTGTCGTACAGCGCCAGCGCGTGTTCTTTGCCCTTGGCCGGGTCTTCGTAGTCGGCCGTGTAGGAGATTTCGACCTTGATATCGGGGTTGGCGTAGGCCGCACCCTGCTTGTAGCCGACCATGAAGTTGTTGATGGTCGTGTTGTCCTCGCCGCCCACCGCGCCGATGACGCCGGTTTTCGACAGCTTGGCCGCGATGTAGCCCACCAGGAACGACCCCTCGTTCTCGGCATAGGTGATGGAGTAGATGTTGTCGATATCGGTCAGCTCGTTATCGACAAAAATGAACTTGGTCTCCGGCATCTCGGGCGCGACCGTCTCCAGGTACTCCCAGAACTGCCAGCCGACGGCCACGACGAAATCGAATCCCTCCGCCGCGGAGATCAGGCTCTGCTCATACAGCGAGGCGTCCTCCTTGCACTCGATCACCTTGCCGGTGATGCCTTCGGCCTTGAGCGCGGCAAGACCGGCGTTGGCGGAGTCATAGAACGAGCGGTCGCCCAGACCGCCCGCCGCGACGATCGCGACGGAAGGCATGTCATCCGCCAGCGCGACGGAAACCAGGGACAGCGCCATCAGCGCCGCCAGCAGCAGGGATAGCATTTTACGCATGGGGGTTCCTCCTTGTTTTTCGTTTGGAATTGAACAACTATACGCTATGATAACGCTCCACTAAGGCGCAATCATGCCGTCTCCAGCGCCAGGGTCAGCATATCATGCAGCGATTGCTCGCGCTCCTTTGCGGTCGCGTGCTCGCCGGTGTGCGGGTTGTCGGTGACGGTGCACAGCGTCAACGCCTGCTTGCCCGCGCGCATTGCGCACAGGTACAGCGCCGCGGATTCCATCTCCGCCGCCACCACGCCCAGCGATGCCAGCGCGGCCTCATTGCGGCCATTGTCGTTGTAGAACACATCGGAACAGTAGAAGGGGCCGACGTGCAGGCGGATGCCCAGCGTCTCGGCCGTTTCGGCGGCGCGGCGCAGCAGTGCAAAGCTCGCCGTTGGCGCGAGGCTGCCCGCAAAGCCGTATTGGAAGCCAAACGTGGATTCGGTGCAGCAGGACATGCACGCGACGACGTCACGCATGCCGATTGCCGGGGAAATGGCGCCCGCAGTGCCCACCCGGATGATGCGCTCCACGCCGTAGAAATTGAACAGCTCGTGCGCATAGATGCCCATCGACGCCATGCCCATGCCGCTGGCCATCACCGATACACGTTTGCCCTTGTAATGGCCGGTATAGCCCTGCACGCCGCGCACGTCGTTGACGAGCTGCGCGTCTTCCAGCAGGTTCTGCGCGATGTAGCGTGAGCGGAGCGGGTCCCCGGGCATCAGCACGGTCTGCGCAAAATCGCCTAGTCTCGCAGCAATGTGGGGTGTGGGAATGTTAGAAGACACGGCATCTCGCCTCCCATATAAATAGAACAAATCATTTGTGAATTCGCCAATCGGCCGGGCAACTCCTGCCAGTGCATGCGGCAAAAAAATATGGTATACTGCCTGTACAAAAATCAAAGGAGACTAGCGCTTGGATTTGCTCGTTATCAACGCGTGCCCCAGGGGAGAGGGGGTCTCCCGTACGCGGGGCCTGCTTTCCGCCTTTCTGGACGGCTTTCGCGATACGCGCCCGGGTGCCGATATTTGCCTGCACGACCTGGAAGTGCTGCGCCCGCTGCCGCTGACAGGCGAGACGCTCGCCCGACGCGAGGCGCTAATTGAAAAGCGCGCGTGGGACGACCCGATGTTCACCATCGTCCGCGATTTCGTGAAGGCTGAGAGTGTGGTCATCGCCGCGCCGTACTGGGACCTGATGTTTCCGGCGTCGCTGAAAGCGTATATCGAGCACATCTTCGTGCGCGAGCTTACCTTTGTGTACCGAAACGACGCGCCCGTCGGGCTGTGCACCGCGCGGCGCGCGCTGTTTCTCACCACCGCCGGCAGCCCGATGGGCCAGCACGACTTCGGCGCGCGCTATTTGGAGGCAACGCTCGGCATGCTGGGCATCCCAAGATTCGACAGCGTGTGCGCGGAAGGAATCGACTTGGCGGGCGCGGATATCACGGCCATTTTGCAGGATGCAGCGGCGAAGGCGATGCGTTTCGCCGCCGAATGGTAACAGAGCAAATCATCTCCACTATACATTTACGCATCAATCGTGTATGATGTGGCCACGCGAGGAGGTAATGTATGCGAAAGAAAATATCAATGATGCTTGCCATTTTGGCAATTTTTTCCATTTTTTTGCCGGTAGGCGCGGAGACAGTTCCCGCCGCAAGGCCGTACGGAGAACCGGTGGATGGCACCATCCGCGTGCTGTTGCAGTCGCTGGGCAGCCGGGAGGCGCTGGGGCTGACGCTCGCGGGCGCATACTCGGTGGATGGCGACCGAGGCTTTCAGTTTGAGCCGGGCACCGAGATCAAGCTCGGCGTGGAAAACGGCAGCATCATCCTGCAGGCGGGCGGTGCGGCGATTGACATGGGCGGCGGCTTCACGCTCGTGCGCCACCTGGACACCGCGGATAAGGCCGGAGGTGCGTACATCCACGAGTCTGAAAAGGACACGCTGTTCTGCGGCGATTTGTCCTTTGGCGTCAGAAACGGCAGTCTGCGCGTGATCCTGACGATTCAGATTGAAGACTATCTCTACGGCGTGGTGCCGTACGAGATGAGCGACTCTTTCCCCATTGAGGCGCTGAAGGCGCAGGCCGTAGCGGCGCGCACCTACGCGATGCAACGCAAGATGCGCGGATCGGGCCAGGACTATGATGTGGTAGATACCACGAACGATCAGGTGTTTAAGGGCCTGGATGTGCGCTACACCCGGCCGATCCAGGCGGTGGATGAGACGCGTGGCGTCGTCGGCATGACGGCAAGTGGCTATGCGGAGTGCTTCTACTCGGCGTCCAACGGCGGGCAGACCGCGCTGGCCACCGATGTATGGGGCAAGGGTGACTTTGGGTACTTGGACATTCGGGATGACCCCTATGATCTGGAAAACCCGGAGAGCGTGGTCAAAACCACCAATGTGCGCAAGGACGCCACTCTGATGAAGGAACCTCTGTACGCGCTTCTGGTGGAGGCCGCCGGGCAACAGCTGGCTGCCGGGAAAAAGATCGGCGAGGGCGATGCTGTGGGGCTGGCGGAGATCATGATGATCGAGGCGATAAACCCCATCTACGGCGGGGATAGCCGCCAGTACGGCACGCTGCGCTTCACGGTGAAGGCGAGCATACGCCGCCTGACCGAGACAGGTGAACTGGGCGACCTGGAGACGACCGAGGAGCCGCTGATGATCGACCTGTCGTACTATGATCAGGCGCGGACAGCGCTGGGCATCGGCATCAACGCGGCAAGCTATGAGCTCGTCGAAGTCACCGATATCGGCAACAAGTTCGCCATTTCCGCCCGCCGCTACGGGCACGGCGTGGGCCTTTCGCAGCGTGGCGCGCAGTGGATGGCGGGCCAGTACGGCAAGAGCTATCTGGAAATACTGGATTTCTATTACCCCGGACTGGAACTGGTTCAGATGACTTGGATAGAGAAGACGCTAACCCGCGCGGACGCGTTGCCCGAGAGCCTCGGGTCCGCGGCCGCGCGGCCTACGCCGTCCCCGTCGCCCAAGCCGCTGCCGCCGATTGAAGCGGGCGAGTACTACGCCATCGTGATGGTGGAGGGCGTGGATTCCACGCTGAACGTGCGTAAGGCGCCGGGCCTGACAGAACCCATCCTGGGCGTGGTGCGTGGCGGAAGCCGGATCATTGTTGTGGAGGAAACGGAAGACGGCTGGGCCAAGATGCGCACCGGTGATATTGAGGGGTACGTGTCCATGACCTTTATCGCCAAAGAAGGCGCGGAGCAGGTGCTTCCGGAAGCAACCGGCGAAGTACAGACCGGAAACGCGGAACCTTCCGCCCAGCCGGAAGCCACCGCAACACCCGCGCCGCAGGAGGCCGTGCATGTCTTTTAACATTCGCCTGGAGACACCCGGCGATTACCGCGCCGTGGAAGAGCTGACACGCGAGGCGTTCTGGAACCTGCACGTGCCCGGCTGCGACGAACACTACATCGCCCACGTGTTGCGCGACTGCCCGGCGTTCCTGCCGGAGCTTGATTTTGTACTGGAAATAGACGGAAAAGTCGTCGGCAACATCATGTACACCTGGGCAAAAATCACCCCGGACACGGGCGAGCCGCACCAAATCCTAATGTTCGGCCCGCTGAGCGTAATGCCGGGCTACCAGCGGATGGGCGTCGGCTCCGCGCTGGTGCACCACTCCCTGAACGCTGCCCGGGCCCAAGGTCACCGCGCCGTAGCGATCTATGGCAGTCCTGCCTACTATCACTGCTTCGGCTTTGGACCCGGCAAAGCATACGGCATCGCCCGTCCGAACGGCACATTCCTCAATGCGCTGATGGCGCTGGAATTAGTCCCGGGCGCACTGAAGGATATGGCAGGCCGCCTCTACGAGGACGAAGCCTTCACCGCCGATCCCGCCAAGTTCGAAGCATACGAAAAAACCTTCCCCTACAAGGAGAAGTGTGTGACCGAGACGCAGAAGGTGTTTCAAAGGGAGAGTACGGGGGAGGAGTGACGCCAGGGGGACTTTGTCCCCCCTGGACCCCCCAACCAAAGGGCCTTGATCCGGGTTTTCTTATTGTCGCGGCGCAAGCGCCGCTCTGTAAGAAAACCGACCTCCGCCGCATTTGATTCCGCCACTGGCGGAATGCGGCTCCGGTCCCTTTGGAAACCCAACACTGCTCACGCAGGGGTTGGGTTTTGTTTTATGTGAGTATCCGCAAGAAAACCTCACCCGCGCGTGAGCGCAACATGGGTTTCGAAAGGGCAAAGCCCTTCGCGGAGGTCCAGGAGGCAGAGCCTCCTGGCGTCCCCATCGTCCCTACGTCCCCACCTGCCCGTTCCTGTGGTTCACCGCCTCTTTTAGCAGCGTGTACAGGAGCGACGCCAGCGGTACACTGATGAGGATGCCCAAGATGCCGGCCAGGTTCCCGCCGAGCATCGTGGCGGTGATCACCCATAGGCCCGGCAGCATCATGCGCTTGCCGACCACGTAGGGGTAGATCAGGTTGCCCTCAACCTGCTGGAGTGAGACGAAGAAGATGCAGAACCACAGCGCGGTCATTGCGCCTTGGTGTACCAGGATCATGAACGCGCCAATGACGAAACCGATGAATGCGCCGATCAGCGGGATGCATGCTGTTACGCCCACCAGCACGGATACCATCGGCGCAAATGGGAAGTTGAAGATGCGCATGCCCAGAAAGCAGAGGGACCCGAGAATCACTGCCTCCAGGAACTGCCCGGTGATGAAATTGCCAAACGTATGGCTCGCAAGCCCTCCAATCTCCAGCATGCGGTCCACGCGCTTATCGGGCAGATAGGCGTATAGCACGCGCTTGCCCTGATCGGCCAGGCGTTCCTTTTGCCAGAGGATATACACGGCCAGGATGATGCCGATCACCACGTTCGTTACGCCCGAGACGACGGTTGTTGCTGCGGCGACCGTGTTGGTGACGATGTCACCCGCGCCATTGCGGAACAGGTCCAGAATCGCGTCGCCAATCTTCACCCAGTCCAGCTCCGGCAGATTCAGTGAACCTAGTGAGCGCCCGGATTCCTGCTGCATCGTCTGCAGCCAGGTAGTAATTTCCTCATAGAACACCGGAAGCTCATCGCCGATGACGACGAACGTTCGCCCCATCTCTGGGATGACCATAAACACCACAAGGAACAACACGCCCAGCACAAACACCATCGTCAGCACCAGCGATATGGGCCGCCGAAGGCGCAGCCACAGGCGCCCCCAGTGCTTATTTGGCCAGGCAAACATCTTGTTCTCGATTACCTGCAGCGGTGTGTTGAAGATAAACGCGAAGCAAAGCCCCATAATAAAAAAGGAAAAGAGCGAAAACACAAACTTGAGCGCGGCCCACACCGCGCCCAGGTTCCATGCGGCGGCCAGCATCACCACGCCAAACGCGATGAAGCCCAGGATGGTCCTGATGGTTCGCCGGTTCATATCCATAGCCGCCACCTGCTTATCTGTTGATCAGCCCGCCCTTACTATTCCTCTACTAGCGTCAGCTTAATCACTCGATCGGGCGTGTGCGGCAAGCTGTACGTTTTGACGCCTTCGCGGTCCAGCGAGACGAACAGATCATTCGGATATAACACCGTGTTCCACGCGCGGGCCAGGAACATTTCCGCACCGCTGGCAAGGTTGACCGGGTCCTTCGCCTTGCCGGTCATGCCCTCCAGGCAGACCGCGCCGACCGGCTCATCCATCACGTGGGCGTAGAGCTTGTCGCCGTTCCGCGTGAAGCGGCCCCAATCGGGCTTGGGCAGACCGGCCGCGCCGCAACCGTAGATGCTCTCGCCATTTTTTTCCATCCACGCGCCGATGTCCTTCAGCACGGAGGCCTGTTCGGCAGGGATGTTGCCGCGCGGGTCGGGGCCGACGTTGAGCAGGAGGTTGCCGTTCTTGCTGACGCACTCTACCAGCTTCTTGATCAGCATGTCCGCGCTCTTGAAATCGCGGTCCAGCGCGTGATAGCCCCACGAGTTGTTGATCGTGAAGCACGCCTCCCACGGCACCGCGTAGCCGCTGGGGGTGGTGACGCCGGTCGCCGGGATCATCATCTCCGGGCAGCAGAAATCGCCTGCAAACTCGGCCGGGTCATCGGTGCGCAGCGAACCCTCGCCGTCGCCGCTGCCTTCCAGGCGTCCATTGAACAGGATATCGGGCTGGTAAGTGCGCACCATGCGCACCAGCTCCGTCGCGCGCCACGCCTCACCCACCAGATGATCATACGAGAAATCCGTCCACAGCAGGTCAATCTTGCCATAGTCCGTCATCAGTTCGCGCACCTGGCCGTGCATGTACTCCAGGTAGCGGTCGAAGTTCTGCGGGATGTCCTTGAAAGCCACATTATCCCGCTCCGGATGCTGGCGATCGCCATACGCAGGGTAGTCCGGGTGGTGCCAGTCGATCAGCGAGTAGTACAGGCCAACTTTCAGCCCTTCCGCCCGGAACGCATCGACATACTCGCGCACCAGATCGCGCCCGGCGGGCGTATTGGTGGCCTTGTAATCGGTCAGCTTGCTGTCAAAGAGGCAGAAGCCGTCATGGTGCTTGGTGGTCAGCACCGCGTATTTCATGCCCGCGCGTTTGGCTAGGCGGGCCCACTTGACGGGATCGTAATCAACGGGGTTGAACGCGTCAAAATACTTCTGGTAGTTCTCAACGGACATGCGTTCGGGCGAGCGAACCCATTCTCCCCGCGCGGGGATGGCGTACAGGCCCCAGTGGATGAACATGCCAAAGCGGTCGTGCAGGAACCATTTGGCGCGCGCCTCCCGCGCAGGCCGGCTGTTGTACATCGTGTGTTTCCTCCTTGTTGATTGTGGGTCAAAAATGCAGCCGCCGTTTGAGCTCTTCAAACAGCGGTCTGTTTTTTGATATTAGGATGATCAGCAGCGCGACGAAAAAACACGGCGCCATCACGAACTGCGACCAGGTGAGCGCCGCGCCGATGCCCTGCCAGGCGCAGAGCAGTTCCACCGCCAGCGACAGAAGCCCCGCCTGGATCAAGGCGGCCGCCACCACTTGCAGTACGCTCCGCTTCCATTTGCGGATCAGCGCGATCGTCAGGCAGATGGCGCCCATCAGCAGCGCCAGCGCCGGAAACACAATTGGCAAAAACCAACCCGGCGCCTCGGACAGCTGCTCCACCATGAACAGATACCCTGCCAGCGTCGCGCCGGTGATCAGGATGGTGCGATAGAGGCGGTGCCTTTTCATCAGCAGCGGCAGCGATACGGCGATCCAGCACAGAAGAAGCACGCCCGCCGGATAGATGCTCCAGCTAATCTGGCCGCCCAGCAGGTCCAGCAGCAGGCAAAGCGCCGCCGGCAGCAGCAAAAGCGCCGACAGCAGCGACAGCGCGTACCGCCGGTTGAGGATCAGCGTCTGTTCCGGCGTGCGCACGGGAAAGGGTTTGGACGCTTCAGGGTTCCTGGGTAACGCGGGGTCGATTACCTCGGTTCCGCACAGCGGGCAGCGGGGTTCGGCGTCGCCCAGGCGCACGCCGCAGTGCACGCAATAGGCCATGTTACTTCACTCCTGGTTGCTTTCTACAGTCACGGGGACGCCCTGCTCCACCAGGAAGCGCAGCGCCTCCCGGGGCAGCGTCGCCTCCTGGTGGTTGCGGGTGAATGTCAGCAGCATCGTGTCTCCGGTGGAGACGAGCGCGCAGTTGCAGCCCGGGGTTGCGGATGCGCCGAGCATCAGTTCAAACCGCTGCACATGCGCCTCCATCGGCTGGGGCATCGGCATGCGGCCGATGCTGGTGAGCGTCGTGGTCATCGCGCGCTCGCCCACGTAACGGAACACCGTGTTGATCGCCAGGTTCTTCACCGGCAGTGGGCTGAGCCGAAGGAACAGCTTGCGCTCGTCCGCCACGTTGGTGGCGATGCCCGCGAACAGCCGCTTGCCCTTCACCTGATAATGCATGAAATCATGCACTTCATGGGCGATTTCCTCGAATGTATACTCGCCCAGGCGCGGGTCGATCTCCGGGTTGACGAACGACGAAAAGTTGCGCAGCGTCTCCGTCGGGAAAAACGCGCGCATATTAACCGGCACCGATACGCGAATGGGCCTCAGCTTACGTGGGCCCTCGCGGCACTGCTCCCTGTAGCACACGTAGAGCAGCACGGCAGCAAGGTACTCCGTAACGGTCACGGAAAGTTTTTTTGATAGCGTGTGCACCGCGCTAAACGGCATCGACGCGGCAATCACGTGCAGCGTATGCGGCGGGTCCGCCGTACCCGGCAGGTGGTAGGCGCGAGAATCGCGCCGGGAGTACTTTACTTTGGGCAGTGGGGCGCGCTGGAATGCATCCTCCATCTCGGAAACGGACGGCTTTCTCTTCAGATCCAGCACGCCCTCGCCGGACGGGATGCGAATGCCATGCAGCCGGAGGTACTCAGCGGCCAGCGTCTTTAAAAACACAAACCCGCCCGAGCCATCTGCAATGGAGTGAAAAACCTCCACGGAAATACGTTTCTGGTAGTAAAGCACGCGCAACAGATAGCCGTTGTTTTCCTTCCACCGGAAACGCAGGCACGGGTGGCCCGTATCCGCCTGGATCAGCAACGGCTTATCGTTAGCCTCCAGGTAGTACCAAAAGAAGCCCAAGCGGATACAGACCGCCATCGATGGAAATCGCGGCAGAACCCGGTTCACCGCCTGCTGCAGCAGCTCGGGCACAACCGTTTCTTTTAGCAATACCGACGCGCGAAACACGCTGCTCCAGCGCGAGTTGGCAATCGCGGGGTACAGCTTGCCCGCGTTGTCCAGCCGAAACCATCTTTTTTTGCCTTCCGCGCCCATTCCGCCGCTCCTTTTGTTGGTCGAAGGAAGTATACCACGTTTGACGCGCGGCTACAACGGGGAGGAGGGAGACGCCAGGGGGAGCTCTGCTCCCCCTGGACCCCACGCGAAGGGCGTTGACCCGGGTTTTCCTATTGTCGCGACGCAAGCGCCGCTCTGTAGGAAAACCGACCCTCACCGCATTTGATTCCGCCACTGGCGGAATGCGGTTCAGGGCCCTTTCGAAACCCATGTTGCGCTCACGCGCGGGTTAGGTTTTCTATGC
>JAVBQK010000029.1:0-16180 GCA_031549105.1 Eubacteriales bacterium | reverse complement strand
CAGCCTCCTGGACCTCCGACATTTCGCCTGCGGGCGGGTTTGATTCTATCGTTAATAAGCATCCCGCCGTGAGGCGAAATGCTGGGAGTCCAGAGGGACAAGGTCCCTTTGGCAGGGGGTCAAGGGGGACAGCGTCCCCCTTGCGTCCCCCGTTCCCTTCTCATTAGGAGGTTTTTAAGCGTACATGAAGAGCGACCAAGTCAAGACAGGCTTTTCCAAGGCCCCGCACCGTAGCCTTTTCAAGGCGATGGGCTATACCGACCGGGAGCTTTCGCAGCCGTTGATCGGCGTAGTGAACTCGCAGAGCGAGATCGTGCCCGGGCATGTGCACCTGGATACGATTGCCAAGGCAGTGAAGGAAGGCGTGCGGATGGCGGGCGGCACGCCCGTGGAGGTTCCGGCGATTGCCGTGTGCGACGGGATTGCGATGGGGCACAGTGGCATGCATTACTCGCTGGTGTCCAGAGAGTTGATTGCGGACAGCGTCGAGGCGCTGGCGGAGGCGCACGGGTTTGATGCGCTGGTGCTGATCCCCAACTGCGATAAGGTCGTGCCCGGCATGCTGATGGCCGCGGCGCGGCTGAATATTCCGGCGATTGTTATTAGCGGTGGGCCGATGCTGGCTGGGCCGCGCGGGCAGGACCTCAACTCCGTGTTCGAGGCGGTCGGCGCGTACAGCGCGGGCAGGCTGGATGACAAGGGCCTGTTGTGCGTGGAGAACGAGGCGTGCCCCACGTGCGGTTCGTGCTCGGGCATGTTCACCGCAAACTCTATGAACTGCCTGTGCGAGGCGCTGGGCATGGCGCTGCCGGGCAATGGGACGATCCCGGCGGTGTTCGCCGGGCGTATCCGGCTGGCTAAAGAGGCCGGTATGCAGGTGATGGAGCTGCTAAAGCGGAACATCCGCCCGCGCGATATCCTCACCGAGAAGGCGTTCCGAAACGGCCTCTGCGCTGACATGGCGCTGGGCTGTTCCACCAACTCCATGCTGCACCTGCCCGCCATCGCGCGGGAGGCGGGCGTGGAGCTGAATCTCGATATGGCGAATGAAGTCAGCGCCATCACGCCCAACCTCTGCCACCTCGCGCCGTCCGGCCACCACCATGTGGAGGACTTTTACGCGGCGGGCGGCGTCATGGCGGCGATGAACGAGCTATCCAAGCGCGACCTGCTGGACCTGACGGCGATGACCGTCACTGGCGCGCCGCTTGCGGAGAGCATTACCGGGCGCGTGGTGCTGGATCATCAGGTGATTCGGCCCATCGACGATCCGTACAGTGTCACCGGCGGCATCGCGGTGCTGCGCGGCAACCTCGCGCCGGACGGCTGCGTCGTCAAGCGCGCTGCCGTGGCGGACGACATGCTCGTGCACGAAGGCCCGGCCCGCGTGTTCGACAGCGAGGACGCGTCGATCGCCGAGATTTACGCGGGCAAGATTAAGGCGGGCGACGTGGTCGTCATCCGCTACGAGGGGCCGTCCGGCGGGCCCGGCATGCGCGAGATGCTCTCGCCCACGTCGGCGTTGGCAGGCCAGGGCCTGGACAAGCAGGTCGCGCTGATCACCGACGGGCGCTTTTCCGGCGCGACGCGCGGCGCGGCGATCGGCCACGTATCGCCGGAAGCGGCGCGCGGCGGCATGATCGGCCTGGTGAAGGACGGCGATATCATCGCCATCGACATCCCGGCAGGCAAGATCGAGCTGCGCGTGGACGAAGAAGAGATTTCCGCCCGGCGTGCACAGTTCGCGCCGCTGCCGCCCAAGATCCGGACGGGCGTGCTGGCACGCTATGCCAAGCTCGTCACCTCCGCCGCCCAGGGAGCCGTTCTCTCCGCCGAATAATAAAAGAATCACGAGGAGGCAAAGACCATGCCTAGACAGATCAAGATTTTTGACACGACCCTGCGCGATGGCGAGCAATCGCCCGGCTGCTCGATGAACCTTGCGGAAAAGCTGGAGATGACGCGGCAGCTGGAGCTTCTGAAGGTCGATGTCATCGAGGCTGGCTTTGCCATTTCCTCCCCGGGCGACTTTGAGTCCGTGCGCGCCATCGCCGAGACGGCGAAGAACACCACGGTCGCCAGCCTCGCCCGGCTCACCGAGAAGGACATCGACGCCGCGGCCGAGGCGGTCAAACCCGCCAAGAACCCGCGCATCCACGTCTTCCTCGCGACGTCGCCCATTCATATGGAATACAAGCTCAAGATGTCGCCCAATCAGGTGATCGACCGCGTCAAAACCCTGGTGCGCTACGCGAAGAACTATGTCGAGGACAGTGAGTTCTCCGCCGAGGACGCGACGCGCAGCGACTGGGCGTTCCTCACCGAGGTGCTGTCGGAGGCCGTGCGCGCGGGTGCGACCACGCTGAACATCCCCGACACCGTCGGCTACACCACCCCGGACGAGATGTACGCGCTGATGCGCCACCTGACCGGCAGCGTCTACAACGCGGAGAACATCACCTTCTCCACGCACTGCCACAACGATCTGGGGCTGGCGACCGCCAACTCCCTCGCCGCGATGCGCGGCGGTGCGACCCAACTGGAGCTGACGCTCAATGGCATCGGCGAGCGCGCGGGCAACGCGTCGCTGGAAGAAGTCGTGATGGCAATCCACACCCGCCAGGCGTATTACGACTGCCACACCAACATCGACACCACGCGCATCTACCGCGCGTGCGGGCTGCTCAGCCGCATCATCGGCCAGCGCATCCCGCCGAACAAAGCGATCATTGGCGGCAACGCGTTCGCGCACGAGGCGGGCATCCACCAGCACGGCGTGATGGCCAACCCCGAAACGTACGAGATCATGACCCCGGCATCGATCGGCCTGCCGCAGAACCAGATGGTGCTGGGCAAGCATTCCGGCCGCCACGCGTTCGCGGACCGGCTGGTGTCGCTGGGGGTCAACCTGGATAAGGAACAGATCGACGATGCGTTCGCGAAGTTCAAGGCGCTGGCCGACCGCAAGAAGACCGTATCCGACCAGGATATCGAGGCACTGGTGACGGGCGAGCGCATCGGCATTGCCGAGACGTACACGCTGGAGAGCTTCGTCGTCAACAGTGGCTCCGCCATCGACGCCACCGCGACGATCACTCTGAAGAACGGCGATGGCGTCAAGAAAACCTCAATGATCGGCACCGGCCAGATCGACGCAGCGTTCAGTGCGATCAACGCGCTCATCGGCGTGTCCCCCGAGCTGGACGACTATGCGCTGCACGCGGTGTCCGGCGGCGAGGACGCCCAGGGCGACGTGACCGTGAAGCTATCGCTGGACGGCCGCACGGCCACCGGGCGCGGGCTATCCGTGGACATCGTGGAGGCGAGCATCCGGGCGTACATCAACGGCGTGAACAAGCTGCTGGGGTGAGGAGACGCCAGGGGGCTCTGCCCCCTGGACCCCCGGGAAGGGCGTTGCCCTTTCCAAACCCAACATTTCGCCTGCGGGCGGGTTTGATTCTATCTAAAAAATGCATCCCGCCGTGAGGCGAAACGCTGGGAGTCCAGAGGGACAAGGTCCCTTTGGCAGGGGGTCTGGGGGACAGCGTCCCCCAGCGTTCCCCCCGTTCCCCGCCGGGATGCTGCAATAAGGAGGCATACCCATGGGCATGACGATGACGCAAAAAATCCTCGCGCGGCACGCGGGCGTTCCGTCCGTGAAGGCGGGGGATTTGATCGAGGCGCGGGTGGATGTTGTGATGGGCAACGATATCACCACGCCGGTGGCGATTAATGAGTTTGAAAAAGCGGGCTTTGCGAAGGTGCACGATCCGGGCCAGATCATCCTGGTGATGGATCACTTCACGCCCAACAAGGACATCAAGGCGGCGCAGCAGTGCAAGCAGTGCCGTGAGTTCGCGCTCGCGCAGGGGATCGACAAGTTCTTTGATGTGGGCGAGGTGGGCGTGGAGCACGCGCTGCTGCCGGAGATGGGGCTGGTTGGCCCGGGTGAAATCATCATCGGCGCGGACAGCCACACCTGCACCTACGGCGCGCTCGGCGCGTTCTCCACGGGCGTGGGTTCCACCGACATGGCGTGCGGCATGGCCAGCGGAAAGCTGTGGTTCAAGGTGCCCTCGGCGCTCAAGTTCGTCATCACCGGCAAGCCCCAGAAATGGGTCTCCGGCAAGGACGTGATCCTGTCCATCATCGGCAAGATCGGCGTGGACGGTGCACTGTACAAGTCGATGGAGTTCGTGGGCGAGGGCCTTGCGCACCTGAGTGTGGAGGACCGCCTGTGCATGGCGAACATGGCGATTGAGGCAGGCGGCAAGAATGGCATCTTTCCCGTGGACGACCTGACCCGCGAGTACCTGAATGGCCGCTACCCCAAGGAATACGAGGTATTCGAGGCTGATGCGGACGCCGAGTACGACGCGGTCTACGAGATCGATTTGTCTGCGATTAAGCCCGTCGTCGCGCTGCCGCACCTGCCGGAGAACGTGGTGCCGGTCAGCGAGACGGATGGCCGCGCGATCGATCAGGTAATCATCGGCTCCTGCACCAACGGTCGCATCGAGGACATGCGCGCTGCCGCCGAAGTGCTGCGCGGCCGCAAGGTCAAGAAGGGCGTGCGCTGCATCATCATCCCCGCGACGCAGGCCGTCTACCGCCAGGCGATGAATGAGGGGCTGTTCACCGTGTTCCTGGACGCGGGTTGCGCCATCTCCACGCCCACTTGCGGCCCGTGCCTGGGCGGGTACATGGGCATCCTGGCTGATGGCGAGCGCGCCGTCGCCACCACCAACCGCAACTTCGTTGGCCGCATGGGCCATAAGACGAGCGAAGTCATCCTCGCCGGGCCTGCTGTGGCCGCGGCAAGCGCAATAGCCGGCCGCATCGCGCAGCCGGACGATCTGGAGGTGTGAACATGGCAGCGGAAGGAAAGGTTTTCAAGTACGGCAACAACGTCGATACCGACGTGATCATCCCGGCGCGCTACCTGAACACGCCGGACGCCAAGGCGCTGGCCGCGCACTGCATGGAGGACATCGACGCCACGTTCATCGAAACGATGCGGCCCGGAGACATCGTCGTCGCGGGCGATAACTTCGGCTGCGGCTCGTCGCGCGAGCACGCGCCGCTGGCGCTGAAGACGTGCGGCATCTCCTGCGTCATCGCGAACACGTTCGCGCGCATCTTCTACCGCAACTCCATCAACATCGGCCTTGCGATTATTGAGTGCCCGGCGGCGGTCGCGGGCATCTCGGCTGGCGACAAGGTTCGCGTGGACTTTGATAAGGGCATCATCGAGAACGTCACCACGGGACAAACGTTCGAAACCAGCCCGTTCCCGCCCTTCCTGAAAAAGATCATCGACGCGGGCGGTCTGCTAGCCTCCATCAAGGAGGGCGGCGCATGAACATGAACCTTGCGGTCATCCGGGGCGATGGCATCGGCCCGGAGATCATCGAGCAGGCGCTGCGTGTATTGGAAAAAATTTGCATGACCTATGGCCACACTTTCACCTATACCGACGTGCTCGCAGGCGGCTGCGCGATCGACGCCACCGGCGAAACCCTGCCCAAGGAAACGGTCGAAGCCTGCCTCGCGGCGGATAGCGTGCTGCTGGGCGCGGTCGGCGGCCCCAAATGGGATGGCCTCCCTGGCGACAAACGCCCCGAGCGGGCCTTGCTCGGCCTTCGCGCGGCGATGGGCGTGTTCGCCAACCTCCGCCCGGCGCTGCTGTTCGACGCGCTGAAGGACGCGTGCCCCCTAAAGCCGGAGCTGGTCGAGGGCGGCCTGGACGTTCTGATCGTGCGGGAACTGATCGGCGGCATCTATTTCGGCAAGCGCGGCCGCGTGATGACCGAGATGGGCGAAGCGGGCTACGACACCAAGCAATATAGCGTAGGCGAAGTGGAGCGCATAGGCCGTGTCGCGTTCGAAATGGCGAAAAAGCGCGGCAAGAAAATCACCAGCGTGGACAAAGCCAACGTGCTGGAAAGCTCGCGCGTATGGCGCGAGACGATGCACCGCCTGCGCGAAGAATACCCCGACGTCGCCTACGAAGACATGTTCGTGGACAACGCCGCGATGCAGCTGGTCCGCAACCCGCGCCAGTTCGACGTCGTGGTCACCGGCAACATGTTTGGTGACATCCTCTCGGACGAAGCGTCGATGGTCACAGGTTCCATCGGCATGCTGCCCTCCGCGAGCATCGGCGCAGGCACACGCGGCCTGTACGAGCCCATCCACGGCTCCGCGCCGGACATAGCGGGCACAGGCAAAGCCAATCCCTTAGCCACCATCCTTTCGGTCGCGATGATGCTGCGCTATTCCTTCGGCCTCCAAGCGGAAGCGGCGGCCATAGAAGCTGCAGTCGAATCCACCCTGGACGCAGGCTACCGCACAGGAGACATCATGAGCCCCGGCATGACCCTGGTCGGCACAGAGGAAATGGGCGCACTTGTAGTGGAGAGAATAGGCTAAGCCCCTGCGTGAGCAGACATGGGTTTCGAAAGGGCAAAGCCCTTCGCGAGGGGTCCAGGGGAGCAGAGCCCCCCTGGCGTCTCCCTCGCCTTTTTTCCCCTCTTCGCTTTCATTTTGGCGTTTTTTGCGGTATAATACCCGAATCGGCCCACCTGCGGCAGCGGTGGGCCGGTTTTCCCTATGCGGACAAATGTAGAGAGGTAGAATGGAGGGCTTGTATGTTCTGGAACCCGCAGGTGGAGACGATGTCGCGCGAGGAAATGCGCGCGCTTCAGGTAGAACGGCTGAAACAGACGGTTGCGCATTGTTATGCGAATACCCCGCTGTACCGGCGGCGGTTTGATGAAATGGGAATAAAGCCCGAGGACATCCGCACGCTGGATGACCTTCGGCATGTTCCGTTTACGGTGAAGGATGATTTGAGGGAGAATTACCCCTACCAGCTGCTGGCGGTGCCGATGCGGGAGATCGTGCGCCTGCACGCGTCCAGCGGCACCACGGGCAAGTCGATTGTCGCCGGGTACACGCGCGGCGACCTCGATGTGTGGAGCGAGTGCGTCGCCAGGCTCGCGACGGCGGCAGGAGCGACGGCCGAGGACATCGTGCAGATATCGTTCGGCTACTCGCTGTTCACGGGCGCGTTCGGCCTGCACTACGGCCTGGAAAAGATTGGCGCGGCGATTATCCCGATCTCCGGCGGCAATACGGAGCGGCAGATTAGCATCATGCACGATTTTGGCGCGACGGCGCTGGTCGCCACGCCTTCCTACGCGATGTACCTGGCCGAGGCGGCGGAAAAGATGGGCCTGATGGGCGAGATGAAGCTGCGCCTAGGCCTGTTCGGTGCGGAGGCGTCCACGCTGGAGATGCGGCGGGAGCTGTCGCGGCGCTGGGGCATCACGGTGACGGAAAACTACGGGCTGACGGAGATCATCGGTCCCGGCGTCGCGGGCGAGTGCACCGCGTTTGCCGGTCAGCACTTCAACGAAGACCACTTCCTGCCGGAGATCATCAACCCCGATACCGGCGAGGTGCTACCCGAGGGCGAAACGGGCGAATTGGTCATCACCACGCTGACCAAGCGCGGCCAGCCAATGCTGCGCTACAGAACGCGTGACATCACCAGCCTCTCGTATGAGACATGTGCATGCGGCCGCACGTCCGCGCGCATGGCGCAGATCAAGGGCCGCAGCGATGATATGCTGATCATCCGCGGCGTGAATGTGTTCCCCTCGCAGATCGAGAGCGTGTTGCTGGATATGCGCGGCATCGGCCCGCATTACGAGATCGAAGTGACGCGGCAGAACTACCTCGACCGCCTGACGGTCAAGGTGGAGCTGATCGATGGGCAGTTGCTGGAGCGCTGGTCGGAGCTGGAGGCGCTGGAGCGCGCCGTGCACGACAGGCTGCGCTCCGCGCTGAATCTGGATGTAAAGGTCATGCTCGTCTCGCCCAACACGCTCAAGCGGTTTGAGGGCAAGGCAAAGCGCGTCACCGATTTGAGGGATAAATGATGGAAAAAGCACTGTTTCTAGGCAACGAAGCGATCGCGCGCGGCGCATGGGAGGCGGGCTGCCGCGTCGTGTCCAGTTACCCCGGCACGCCGTCCACCGAGATCACCGAGGCTGTCGCAGCAAACTACCCCGACATTAACGCCGAGTGGGCCACCAATGAAAAAGTGGCGATGGAGGTCGCGTTCGGCGCGGCGATGGCCGGCGCGCGGGCGATGACCTGCATGAAGCATGTGGGCCTGAACGTCGCGGCCGATCCGCTGTACACCGCCGCCTACACCGGCAACCGCGCCGGGCTGGTGCTCATCGTCGCGGACGACCCGGCAATGTTCTCCTCGCAGAATGAGCAGGACACCCGCTACCACGCGCGCGGCGCGCATGTGCCGGTGCTGGAGCCGTCCGACGCGCAGGAGTGCAAGGACTTCGTGAAGCTCGCGTTCGCGCTGTCGGAGGAATACGACACGCCGGTGATCGTCCGCGTGACGACGCGCATCTCGCATGCGCGCTCGCTGGTGACACTCGCGGAGCGCACCGAGGTCGCCGTACCGCCGTACGAGAAGGACGCGCCCAAGTACGTGATGATGCCGGGCTTTGCGCGCAAGCGCCACCCGATCGTGGAGGCGCGCGAAATGAAAATGGCTGAGGACGCCAGCCAGATGGCAATCAACCGCGCCGAAATGCGCGATGCGTCGCTCGGCGTGGTGTGCTCCGGGGCATGCTACCAGTATGTACGCGAGGCCGCGCCGGACGCGTCCACGTTCAAGCTCGGCATGACCTACCCGCTGCCGGAGAAGGCGCTGCGTGACTTTGCTGCGTCAGTGGAAAAGCTCGTCGTCATCGAGGAGCTGGAGCCGTTCATCGAGGACGCGCTGAAAGCGATGGGCATCGCCGCGACCGGCAAGGACAAGACCGGCCTGCAGGGCGAGCTGGGCGTCGCGAAGGTGCGCGCCGCGCTGCTGGGCACGGAAGTACCCGATCTGGCCGTCCCCGGCGTGGTTCCGCGTCCGCCGTCGCTGTGCGCGGGCTGTCCGCACCGCGCCACCTATAACATTGTCAAGAAGCTGCGCCTGAAGGTACTGGGCGATATCGGTTGCTATACGCTGGGCACGCCGCCGCCGCTGTCCGCGGTGGACGCCACGCTCTGCATGGGCGCGTCCATCGGCATGGCGTTCGGCGCGGAAAAGGCGCAGGGCAAGGAGTTCAGCCGGAGGGCCGTCGCGATGATCGGCGACTCCACATTCCTGCACTCGGGCATCACCGCGCTGATCGACGCCGTGTACAACGGCGGTACGATTACCGTACTGATCCTGGATAACCGCATCACCGGCATGACCGGCCACCAGCAGAACCCCGCCACGGGCAAGGACATCTACGGCAATCCCGCGCCGATGATCGATCTGGCGGCGCTGTGCCGCAGCTGCGGCGTGGAGCATGTGGTCACCGTGGACCCGCTGGACCAGAAGGCGCTGGAGGAGGCGTTGCGCGAGGAAACGGCGCGTGAGGCCGTGTCGGTGCTGATCGTCCAGTCGCCGTGCGTGCTGCTGACCAAGACCCACCCGGCGGCGGCAACGGTCGGCGCCTGCCGCAACTGCGGCGCGTGCCTGCGCATCGGCTGCCCGGCCATCGCGCGGGGCGCGCAGGGCGTGTCGATCGACCCGCACGTATGCACCGGCTGCGGCCTGTGCGCGGATGTCTGCCCGTTTGGGGCCATCAAGGGAGGTGCGCAGGCATGAAGCTTGACCTGATTATCGTCGGAGTCGGCGGGCAGGGCATCCTGCTGGCCAGCCGCGTGCTGGGCCGCCTGGCGATGGACAAGGGGTTGGATGTGAAGGTCAGCGAGGTGCACGGCATGAGCCAGCGCGGCGGCGATGTCATCACGCACGTGCGCGTCGGCGAAGATATTAAAAGCCCGCTGATTGAAGAGGGACAGGCTGACGCCGTGATCGCCTTTGAGCTGATGGAGGCGGCGCGCGCGCTGCCGTATCTGAAGGCGGGCGGGCGGCTGATCGTCAGCACGCAGAAAATCGCGCCCGCGCCGGTGCTGGCGGGCACCGCCAAATATCCGGAAGGGCTGATGGATGCGCTACGGGAAAAGGCCGAGGTCATCGCGCTGGACGCGTATGCGATCGCGCAGGAAACCGGCGCGCCGCGCGCGGTGAACATTGTGCTGCTGGGCGCGTTTGCCCGCGCGCGTGGGGATGATCAGACCGCATGGCAGAGCGCTGTGTCCGCCTGCGTCCCGCAAAAAACAATAGAAACAAACCGGCGGGCGTTCCTCGCCGGATGGGAGGCCGCCGCTGTATGAGCGATCGACAGAACATCATTTGGGATAAAACAGTGGAGTGCATGCCGCGCGAACAGATTCGTGAGCGGCAGAGCATGCGGCTGGTATCGCTGGTCAAGCGCATGTACCAGAACGTACCCGCCTATCGCGCCAAGATGCAGGCGGTGGGCGTTACGCCCGGCGATATCCGGGGCGCGGAGGACATCGTAAAGCTCCCGTTCACTGAGAAGACGGACCTGCGGGACAACTATCCCTTCGGCCTGTTCGCGGTGCCGCAGAGCGAGATCGTCCGTATCCACGCGTCCAGCGGCACCACGGGCAAGCCCACGGTCGTGGGCTACACTGCGGGCGACATCGACGCCTGGGCGGAGCTGATGGCCCGCTCGCTGACCTCGGCAGGCGTCACGAAGGAATCGATCGTGCAGGTGTCCTACGGCTACGGCCTGTTCACCGGTGGCCTCGGCGCGCATTACGGCGCGGAGCGCATCGGCGCATCGGTGGTGCCGATGTCCGGCGGCAACACGCAGAAGCAGCTGATGCTGATGCAGGATTTCGGCGCGACGACGATCTGCTGCACGCCATCCTACGCGATGGTGCTGGGTGAAACCATACAGGAGATGGGCATTCCGCTGTCGAAATTACGCCTACAGTCAGGTGTTTTTGGCGCCGAGCCGTGGACAGAAGGTACCCGTAAAACGCTGGAGCGGATGCTGGGCATCTCCGCGCAGGACATTTACGGCCTGAGCGAAGTGATGGGCCCGGGCGTGTCGATGGAGTGCGCGTGCCAGCAGGGCATGCACATCTGGGAGGACCACTTCCTGGCAGAGGTGCTCGACCCCGATACCGGCGAGCCAGTGCCTTACGGCCAGCAGGGTGAGCTCGTTTTCACGACGCTGCGCAAGGAAGGCCTGCCGCTGATCCGCTACCGTACGCACGACCTGACCGTGCTGGACCCGACGCCCTGTGACTGCGGCCGCACGCATGTGCGCATGAAGAAGCTCGTAGGCCGCACCGACGATATGCTGATCATCCGCGGCGTGAACGTGTTCCCCTCGCAGGTAGAGGGCGTGCTGTCCGCGATGCCGGGCGTATCGCCGCACTTCCTGATGGTGGTCGGCAAGCATCATAACATGGACACGCTGGAAATCCGCGTGGAGATGGAGCAAGAGATGATCGGCGACACCGTGCGCGCCATCGAGGACCTGGAACACCGCATCCGCGCGAGCGTTGCCTCGGTACTGGGGCTGAACGCGGCCATCCGTCTGGTGACGCCGGGCACGCTGCCCCGCAGCGAAGGCAAGGCAAAGCGCGTGATTTACGAGCAGCAGAAGACAGAATAGGGGGCGTTTTGATGTACGTGCAACAGATTTCAGTGTTTATCGAAAACCAGCCGGGCAAGCTGGCGGCGTTTGCGGAGCTGCTCGGACGTGAGGGGATCGATCTGGTGGCGCTGTCCATCGCCGATACGACCAACTTTGGCATCCTGCGCTGCATCGTCTGCGACTATGCACGCGCGCTGAAGGTGATCACCGACGCGGGCTACACCGCGCGCCTCACCGAGGTGCTGGCGGTGTCGGTGCCGGATAAGCCCGGCGGCATGGGTATCGCAATCCGCGCGCTGACGGACGCGGGCATCTCCATCGAGTACCTGTATTCGTTCGTGCGCAGCGCCGGTAACAACGCGCTGCTGATCTTCCGCGTGGAGGAGCTGGACAAGGCGGCCGAGGTGCTGGCGCAGTGCGGCCTCCCGCTGATCCCGCAGGAGGCGGTACGGACGCTGTGATGGAGCAGTTCAGGCCGACACGGCTGGAGATTGACCTGGGTGCGCTCTCGCGCAATGTCGCGCTGCTGCGCGCCCGGGTGCCCGCGCATGCGCGGCTGATGGCGGTCGTCAAGGCAGACGCATACGGGCACGGTGCGGTACAGGTGGCGGAGGCGGCGCTGAAGAGCGGCGCGGACTGCCTGGCCGTGGCGATTCCGGAGGAAGGCGCGCAGCTTCGCGAGGCGGGGGTTGGCGCGCCTATTCTCGTTTTGGGCGGAATCAGCAGGGAGGGCGCGGAGGCAGCCGCGCGCTACGGCCTTGCGCAGGCGGTATTTGACGCGCGGGCGGTTTCGTGGCTGGCGGAGGCCGCCGCGCGCCATGGCGTGATGATCCCGGTGCACATCAAGGTGGATAGCGGCATGGGCCGCATCGGCGTCAGGGACGAGGCGGAACTGCGCCGCGTCGCGGAAGCGGTGCTGATGGCCGGGAACCTGCGGCTGGAGGGCATATTCACGCACTTTGCCACGTCAGACGACGAGGATCTCGCGTTTACGCGCGAGCAGGCGGCGCGGTTTGAGCCGCTGGCCGCCGCAGCGCGGCAGATGGCGCCTGGCGTCATCGTGCACGCGTCCAACAGCGCGGCGCTGCTGCGCTGCCCCGAGTACGCGTATGACATGGTGCGCGCGGGCATCGCGCTGTACGTGGACCCGGGCTTTCCGGGCGTCGCGGGCGAAGGCCTGGGCCAATTGATGCGCTGGGTGACGCGCGCGGTGCATGTCAAGACGATCCAGCCGGGCGAGACGGTCAGCTATGGCCGCCGCTTTACCGCCGAGCGGCCCACGCGCGTGATGACGCTGCCGGTGGGCTACGCGGACGGCTATCATCGCTGCATCGGCGGGCAGGGCCGCGCGCTGGTGCGCGGGCAGAGCGCGCCGGTAATCGGCCGGGTGTGCATGGACCAGATCATGCTGGATGTTACGGACATCGACGGCGCGGCCGTGGGCGATGAAGTAGTACTGCTGGGCTGCCAGGGCGACGCGTGCATTCCCGTGCGCGAGATGGGCGAGTGGTGCAACATGATCGATTATGAAATCGTCCTATCGCCGACAGTGCGCGTGCCCAAAGTGTACCTGCCGTGACGCGCGCCGAGGCGCGGGCGATGCGCGCCGCACTGCCGGGCGAAAGCCGCCGCGCGTGGTCGGAGGCGATCACCGCGCACGCGCTCGCGTGGGACGTGCTGGAGCGGGCCACATCGGTGATGGCGTATGTGTCGGTTAGCAGCGAGGTGGAGACGCGCGCGCTGCTTGTGGCGTTGCTGGCGCGCGGAAAGCGGCTGCTGCTGCCGCGCTGCCACGGCGGCGGGCGCATGGACGCGGTGGAGATCACCTCGCTGGACAGGCTCGTGCCGGGCAGGCTGGGCATCCCGGAACCGGATGCGGCGCTGCCTGCGGCGGACAAGCGGTCGATCGACCTGATCCTCGCGCCGGGCCTTTTGTTCGACCTCTCTGGCAACCGGATGGGGCAGGGCGCAGGGTATTACGACCGCTTTTTGGCAGACTATCAGGGAGAGACCTGCGGGCTGTGCTTTTCGGCGCAGATTCAGCCGCTCGCGCCCGCGCCGCATGACATGCCGGTGGGCGCGCTGATCATGGAGACGGGACTTTTCGTGTGCAAGGGAGGGACTTTGGATGGGTAAGGCGCGCAGGGGCGAGATGGTGCGCACGGCGCTACGGCTGCTTGGCTACCAGATTGGGTTTGGATTTTTCGGATTTATGGTGACGCCGGCGCTGATCGGTAGCTCGGCGATGCTGCGGGTGCCGCTGATCGGGTTGCTGATCGCGGCGGCGGCACTGCTAATGTTTAACGAAGGCGCGTACCGGGGCGAGCGCGACTGTGGCATGAGCGAGACGCTGGACAAACTGGTCGCCAAGGGCAACTACACCGCATCGCCCGTGGAGAACGCCAAGCGGTACAGCCGCATGAAAGGCGTGCTGATCGCCGCGCTGGGCGCGCTGCCGGTGGTGCTGCTGAGCATATACGTGGCGGTGACCGCCGTACCGTATGCTTATTCACCGCAGGACCTGCCAGGCTGGCTCGCGTCCTACCTGCCCCGGGCGGAAATCGGCGATGCGCTGGTCTACGCGCAGGGCGTCAGCTACTCGGCTGGCATCGGGGATTATGTGCGCATCGCGGTGCGGTTCATCCTGTTCCCGTACGTCGGCCTGTTGGGCGAGATGGGCGACAGCGCGTCGCTGATGTTTGACCGCGTGTCGCCGCTGTTGGCGCTGATCATGCCGGCGGTGGCCGCGATTGGCTACCAGTTCGGCCCCAGCCGCCGTGCCAAGTCCGTCAAGGCGCTGGAGGACGCCAAGAACAAGCCGCGTAAGCGCCTGAAGAAAGAAGCCAAGAAGCGACTGTCCACGCCCAAGGAGCCCAAGCAGCTGGTGTGACAAGGAGAGGGAACGCGACATGCAAAAGCGGATAGACGCATACGGGGTGCATATTGGGCGGATGGAGCGCGGGCCGCTGAACAAAATCAGCGACGTGCCGGGCGTGCTCGTGGGGCACTGCACGGTGGACGAGGGCACGGCGCGTACGGGCGTGACGGTGATCGTCCCGGGCACGGAGAACCCGTTCTACAGCAAGCTGGTGGCGGCGTCCTTCGTGCTCAACGGCTATGGCAAGACGCTGGGGCTGGTGCAGGTGGACGAGCTGGGCACGCTGGAGACGCCGATCGCGCTGACCGGAACGCTGAACGTCGGCCTGGTGCACGACGCAATCGTGGAGGCCATGCTGGACCGGTGCCACGCGGAGGGGAAGTTCCCCACATCGCTCAACCCGGTCGTCGGCGAATGCCACGATGGGCGCCTGTCCGACCTGGCGACGCGCCCGGTGCGGCACACACATGTGCGCGCGGCGCTGGATACCGCGTGTGCGGACTTCGCGGAAGGGGCCGTCGGCGCGGGCCGTGGGATGATCTGCCACGGGCTGAAGGGCGGCATCGGCTCCGCGTCGCGTGTGATCGAGCTGGACGGCGAGCGTTATACGCTGGGCCTGCTGGCGCTGACGAACCATGGGAGCCTCGCGGATCTGACCATTGCAGGGCGGCCCATCGGGCAGGCGCTGCATGCGGCGGTGGAGGCACGCCAGGAGCCCGAGCGCGGCTCCGTGATCCTGGTGGTGGCGACCGACTTGCCGGTGGATGCGCGGCAGCTGCGGCGCGTGCTGAAGCGCGCTCCAGTGGGCCTTGCGCGCGTGGGGTCATATGTGGGCCACGGCAGCGGCGACATCGTTATTGGCTTCACCACGGCGGGCCGTGTGCCGTTTGAGGAAGGCCCTGCGGTGCGGCAGGTGGGCGCGCTGCGTGAGGACCTGCTGGACGACGCGTTCCGCGCGGTAGCGGAGTGCTGCGAGGAAGCGGTGCTCAACTCGATGATCTGCGCACACACCACGACCGGCTTCCGGGGCGACATCGTATACGGACTCAAAGAATTGTTGGAAAAAGAAAATTTAAATTTGTGATTTTTTCCGCTGGCTTTTTATCCGTGATCGTGGTATACTCATTCGCGAAGGCCCAACAACAATGCCGCCATGGAGTCCTCCTCGTGTCAAGGTGCCCATACCGATGACAGGGACTGGAAGACCAAGGGATCATCAGGATTGGGTACTATCATTAGGAGGGTTTTTCACATGTTTGAAGACAAGACCTTGACCTGCCGTGATTGCGGTGCCGAATTTGCGTTCACCGCGTCCGAGCAGGATTTCTACGCTCAGAAGGGCTTCCAGAATCAGCCCAGCCGTTGCCCCAGCTGCCGCGCGACTCGTCGTGCCAGCGGCGGTGGCCGTTCTTCCGGCGGCGGCGATCGCCAGATGTTCGAAGTGATCTGCGACGGTTGCGGCGCGACCACCCAGGTCCCGTTCCAGCCCCGTGGCGATCGTCCGGTGTACTGCCGTGACTGCTTCGACCGTCAGCGCCAGAGCCGCTACTCAGCCGAACTGAGCAACGAGAGCCGCTTCCGAAAGGGAGCGGCTCTTTTGGTATATAAGGGGGACGCGTCCCCCTTATAATATCCCCCTGGCTGTGGAATGTTTTCAGGCGGACTGCCGCCTGAAAACTCCCCGCCCGACCGGCAAAGCCGGTCGATACGCTTGAAGACGAAGGGGTGCGACCCCTTCGTGCAACCCAGGGGA
>JAVBQK010000039.1:0-47899 GCA_031549105.1 Eubacteriales bacterium | reverse complement strand
CCCTGGACCCCCTACCAGGAGGCTGGCCTCCTGGACCTCCGACATTTCGCCACGCGGCGGGAGGTCTACAGAAGTGGGTAAAACATAACCCGCCCGCGGGCGAAATGTTGGGTTCCCAAAGGGCAAGGCCCTTTGGCAGGGGGCCTGGGGGACAGCCTCCCCCAGCGCTCTTTCCTTTACCGCATGACCCTGGAGGTGGCTATGCAACCACCCCGAAATGCCATCGGCCCCTATCTGCGGATCGCCCGCAAGGCGGAGAAGCCCGCCGCTACCCAGGCGGACATCAGCGCCCGGCTGGAGACGGAGGGCGTGTTTCTGGGCGCGCGGGCCATTGGCCTGATCGAGCAAGGCTTACGCCCGGTTACTGACTTGCAACTGATCGCCTTTGCGAAGGTGTTGCGCGTCAGCCCCCTGTGGCTCCTCGGCTTGTCGGACAAGATGCGGTAACCGCCAAAATCACCCCCTTTTCCCGCGTGGCATAAGTTACATCGGGTTTGACTGGCAAGGAGTAACACTATGGCTGTCATCAATCGCTTTACACGCTGCCAATGCAGCGCCATCCGGGTACTTCCGCGCTCCACACCGACCGGCTCTACCGGGGCAACTGGCATTACCGGGCCAACAGGGCCTACAGCTGCGGCCGTTTATACACAAAATTGGCTCGTATGGACAGATGCCGATCGATCCAGTATAGTGTAATCACAATAAAACGAAACATCGATGAGGTGAGCCAGGATGGATATGATGTCTATCATCAACTTCTCCGCAAGCCTGTGCTCTCTTTTCATTACAATCATGCTGCTGGCCGCCGCCGCGCTGGGTGGCAACCTGCACCAGCGGGTCTACCGCTGGTTCTTCATCACACTGCTGGTAAACCTGCTTATTCTGCTGTTTGAGTTTACGATAGGGTTGCTGGAGGGGCATGTCGGGCCGGTTATCCGCGCAGTGCTGCACATCGCAGACTTTCTCACCTATGTTGCCGCAGGCCTGCAATACATCGCTTTTTCGTTCTATCTCTATGAATATATCTCTACTAAAAAGAAAACGGCCAAAACGCTTGTGTACATCATCACATGCATTAGCATCGTCATCGTCATCATGGCGGCCATTGCGGGGTGGACCGATATGTACGCCAAATTTGACGACCTTAACTACTATCATCAGCAGGATTCGTACTGGATAGCGCAGATCCTGCCAATGTTGACGCTATTCTTCTATACAGTCTTCATCGTGCGGAATGCCAAGGGCCTTACCTTCCGGGAGTGGGGCTCGCTGCTGCTCTATATAGTCATCCAGCTGACATGCTACGTGGTCGAAACCCTGTCGCCTGAGCTCTGGTTGGCGCATGTCGGCGCAACGCTTTGCATGTTCATCATCTACGTCAACATACAGGTAGAGCTCCGGCAACAGGCCAAGGTGCGGGAAGCAGAGTTGGCGGAAAGCCGCATCGCCGTGATGATCAGTCAAATACAGCCGCACTTTCTTTACAATTCGCTTACGGCGATCAGCAACCTGTGCAACGATCAGCCGGATGCGCAGAAGGCGCTAATTACCTTTTCAGAATACCTGCGCGTGAACATGGACTCCCTCTCGCAAAAGATGCCCATTCCCTTTGCCAAGGAGCTGGAGCATGTGCGGCAATACCTGTGGCTGGAACAGCTGCGCTTTGGCCAGCGGCTGCAGGTTGTGTACGACATTCAGACGGAGCTGTTCATGCTGCCGGTACTGACGCTGCAGCCGATCGTTGAAAACGCGGTGCGCTACGGCATAACCAAAAAGCGCGCAGGCGGCACGGTTACGATCCGGACAGAGGAAGATGAGACCGCAGTCCGCATTGTGGTGGAGGACGACGGCACAGGCTTTGACCCGGGTGCCATCACGCATGATGGGCGCAGCCATATGGGCCTGTCCAATGTGCGGAGCAGGCTGGCCGCTATATGCGGTGGGCAACTGATCATTCAGAGTGAAGCGGGACAAGGAACCGTCGCCACCATCGAGATTCCGAAAAAGGGGGACGCCAGCAATGCACATCATCGCGGTGGACGATGAACGGCCATCCTTACAGCTGCTGGAGAGGGCCATCCTGAGCGTAGCGCCGGGTACGTCTATTGCGTGCTTTGAATCGGCAGAGGCGGCGTTGGCCCATGCCCGCGAAAGTCGCGTGGATGTAGCGTTCCTCGATATCGAAATGGATGAGATGAACGGCCTGCTGCTGGCCAAACGCCTCAAGGACCTGCATGGAGAGACGAACATCATCTTCGTCACTGGGTATAACAGCTATATGGGCAATGCCTTTGACATGCATGCATCCGGCTATGTGCTAAAACCCATCAGCCCTGAGCGCGTGGCGAAGGAGCTTGAAAACCTCCGTGTCCCCGTGAAGCATCCCGATTATGGCCTGCGGTTCCAATGCTTCGGCAGCTTCGAAGTTTTCATGGATGGCAAGCCTGTGCCGTTCAGACGCCCCAAGGCCAAGGAGGCGCTGGCCTATCTTGTAGACCGGCGGGGTGCAGGTGTCAGCAAAAAGGAGCTTGCAGCGGTGTTGTGGGAGGACGAGCCCTATACCCACAGCGTGCAATCCCACCTGTATGTGTTGCTGACGGAAATAACCCGCGCGCTGCAGGAGACGGGCGCGGACGACATCATCGTCAAGCGCCGCGGCCTGTACGCGGTGGATACCGAAAAAACCGTCTGCGACTATTACCGCTATGAAATGGGTGACATAGCGGCAGTTAACAGCTACCGGGGCGAGTATATGGCCAACTACAGCTGGGCCGAGTTTACCGCCGGAGCGCTGACGCGCAAAATGTAGCACGCCATCCCTTCTGTCACATTTTTTACTTCGACGTAACACAAAACGCATCCCGGTTTGTGTTCTGTTTGTGTTCCCTGCTTTATACTGCATACGCACAATGAAGCAAAAGGAGAATACCACATGAAAAAAAGGCGTTGCATGTTGCTTGCGTTCATGCTTGCGCTGTCCCTTGTGGCAGGCAGCCTGACCAGCGTCATGGCGGAAGGAACCTACGCGGCGGATCTGTACTTTGAGAATGGCATCATTTACACAGCCGATGACGGTGATACTGTGGTGGAAGCGATCGCGGTAAAAGACGGCAAGATCGTCTTTGTGGGCACGGCGGAAGAGGGCCAGCCCTACAAGGCGGCCGCCGCGGAAGTCGTTGACCTTGAGGGCAACATGCTGATGCCGGGCATTATCGATGGGCATCTGCATTCTATGGCGCCATACTTCCTGGATTTCGACCTGCTCGGCATCACGACCGAGGCCGAAACCATGCAGCATATCCGTGATTACATTGAGGCAAATCCTGATAAGGAAACATACTTTGCCTTTGGCTATCTCGCACCTGTGTTTGAAGGCGATGAGAAAACCATCGGCCCGCGCAAAGAGCGCCTGGATGAGATCTGCGCGGACAAGCCGATCGTCATCTACTCGTTCGACGGCCATGCCGCCTGGCTCAACACCAAGGCGCTTGAGTACTGCGGCATCACCGTGGACACGGAGAGCACCCCGGGCGGCGAGATTGTCAAGGATGAAAACGGCGAGCTGTGGGGCATTCTGCGCGACTCCGCCATGTCCTTTACAGCCGACTTCCCAATGGATCAGGAAAAGCTGACCTCCGGCCTGAAGGTATTCGTAAACAGCCTGAACTCGCTGGGCTACACGGCCATCATGTCGCCTCCTGCCAATGGCTTCTTTATGATACCCTGGGCCGCCTACCAGCAGATGGAGAATGATGGCGAGCTGAACATGCGCATATATGGCGCGGGTATTGTGACCAGCTGGCAGGCGAAGAAGGACCTGGAGACGCTCAGCCAGCTTCAAGAGCTTTACGGCGGCGGGGAATTGCTGAACGTCGTCGGCGCAAAGATCTTCGTGGATGGCGTAACCGACAACAAATCCACCTACCTGCTGGAACCCTACACGAATGATCCCACGTTCTACGGCATTGCCGGCTGGACGCCCGAAGCTTTGAACGAAGCCATCACCGGGATCAACCGCCTGGGCCTCCTTGCGCATCTGCACTCGATGGGCGACGCGGCGACGCGGATGGGCCTTGACGCGATGGAATATGCGGTGGAGCAGCTGGGCGAAGCTGACTACCGCAACGCCTTCACACACCTGCAGGTGGTCGCGCCGGAAGACTTCGCGCGCTTCGCAACGCTGGGCGCAATCGCGGTCGCAGACCCCTACTGGCACAACAAAGCCCCCTTCTACTGGGAGACGGTAGAATACCCGGCGCTGGGCGAGCGCGCCGAGAAGGAATACCCAATGAAGTCCTTCCTGGATGCCGGCGTCGTGCTGTCATTCGCCTCCGACTATCCGGTAACCACCAACCCCAACCCGTTCGTCGCCATTGAGACGGGCATCACGCGCAATCTGGCGCAAGACATGGAGTACGGGCTGGGGGATATCACCGATATGGATGATCCGACTTACCTGCTCTGGCCCGAAGAGCGCCTCACCGTGCTGGAGATGCTCCGCGGCTACACCATCGACGGCGCCTACGCGGTCTTTGCTGAGGATACCATCGGCAGCCTTGAAGTGGGCAAATCCGCTGACATGATCATCATCGACAAGAACCTGCTGACGGTGAACCCGCTGGACATCAGCGAGACGCAGGTGCTTCGGACGTACTTCATGGGCAAGCTGGTCTACGACGCGGCAGAAGCGGAGTAACCTTTTCACCCGGTTTTGTGCATCTGATGATGCAGGGACCGGTCCGATGGGGCCTGCCGGCGCGACGGGTGCCACCGGTGCAGCGCCTTATCCTCAAAACCCATAGCGTGGTATAAAGAAACAGGGCATTCATCGTTCGCCATACGGGCGGCGGTGGATGCCCTGTTTTCCAATCATTGGCCAGGTTATGGGTTACAATTGCTTCTTACTGAATACAGCGATCGACGCCATCACCAGCGCTATCACCGCTGCTGCGCAAATCACCAGCGCCGGAACATACTCCGCCAGGCCCTTTTGCCCGTTGAGTAGGTTCAGCGTATCCCCCGCCAGGATGATGGGGTTATACTTCTGCACGCTGGGCACAATGCTCACAAGGCCCAGGCCGATCACCACACCGCCGCAGCTGCACAGCGCGCCGGAGATGCTCCGAAACAGAACACCACCGAAAATCAACAGTGCAATCATCAGTTCGCCAAATAGCCATGGTGCGAGGAACGCCCAACCTGCATGGCTCAGCTCGTTCACTGGCCAAAGATAAACCGTGTAAACATAGCAGAGCGCCACACACAGCAAATAGCTGGCGGCCCACAGAACACTCGCCGTCAGAAACTTCGCCAGGACGACGGTCCGCCGCTTCATGCCCTTGGTAAGCAGGTTGACCAGCGTTCCCCGGGTAAACTCCCCCGCCATAATGCCGCAGAAGACAATCACCAGCACGAGCATGCCCATCTGGCCCACGTTCTTGAAGAACTGCACCCATGCGTCCATTGCCGTTGGGTCCGCCATCGTGATCGTCATCCCCGCATCGCCAAGGCTTTTGAGCAGCTCGGGCGTCAGCTTCGCCAGCAGCGGGCTCATCATGCCAAACAAGCCGAACACCGCCAGAAAGATCACCAGCCGGTAGGTGCGCAGGCTTTCCATAAATTCCTTGCGGGTCATCGCAATAAATGCATTCATTGTACCGCCTCCAGAAACAAGCTCTCAATGGATGGTTCCAACACCTCAAAGCGCACAGGCAAAATGTCATTGTGCGCTAACAGGCGCAAAACCTCCCGCTGCGCGTCCGCAATATCCGCCACATGCAGCGTCAGCTGTGTATCCACTTGCTCCGCATTTGCCATCAGGTGCGGGGCTGCCGCGGCGAAGCACTCCTTATCCGCCACGGATGCGAACTCCATAGCGATGGAATCGGATTTATGGCTGGCCCTCAGCTCCTGGAGCGTACCGGAAAGGGCGATGTGCCCGCCGCTCAAAACGGCTACCCTGTCGCAGATGCGCTCAACATCGGAGAGAATGTGCGTTGAGAACACCACCGTGGTTTTTCCGCTGATCTGCCGCAGAATATCCAGAATTTCTTTGCGGCCGATGGGGTCCAGCGCCGACGTCGGCTCGTCGCAAATGAGCAGTTTTGGCTCACCAAGGAGCGCCTGCGCCACGCCGAGCCGCTGCTTCATCCCGCGGGAGAACCCGCCGATCTTCTTGTTTTCCCGTGCCAACCCGACCAGCTCCAGCAGCTCAGCGCTGCGCTGCTTGATTTGCTCTTTATCGAGCCCGGAAATTTCGCCGCACAGCGCGAGGTATTCTTTGGGCCGCATGTAGCTGTAGAACTCCGGCACATCCGGCAGGTAGCCGATATGGCGGTTTGTCTTCGTTTCGCCAAAGGAGACCTTCTCGCCGCAAACCAGGATGCTGCCGCTATCCGCCCGAAGGAGGCCCAGCGCCATCTTCATCGTCGTCGTTTTGCCCGCCCCATTCGCGCCGATGAAGCCAAAAACGCAGCCTTCCGGCACCGAAAATGAGATGTTGTCGATCACCTTGCGCGTCCCGAAACTCTTGGAAACGTTTTGGATGGATAGCATTTCCATCATTCGTCCCCCTTGCCGATGGTGAAGTACAGCACCGGCCCGATGATCTGGATAAAGCTGAGCGCCACCCATAGCACGCGGTTCCCCCGCGCATAGGTCTTGTGGGTGAAAATGTGAATAAGCGCCGCGATGAGCAGGCCCAAATCGATTACCACCAGCGGAATCAAGAAAGGCAAGTATTCTTTGATTGCTTCCATGTCAGTTCCCTCCCACAAAATTGCGTAATTTCTGGATGACCCGGCCATATCCGGGGTATGCGTGCAGGCAGTCAAACACGGGGTTGAGCAGCACATCCTTGATCATGCTCTCCTTGACGGTCTTCTCGCTCCGCGGCGCGACGGTGACAACCTCGGCCAGCCACCCGTCAATCCCATCAAAGAAATCATCTCCGTGAAGCGCCAACGGAAAGAACCCGTGGATGCACGTATCCGCATACCGGTCCAGCAGCTCAATGGCCTTATCCGCATAGCCCCCCGCGCAGTACATTTGTGCGCCCAGCGCGTACAGCATCGCCATGTTGTTGGGGTTCAACCCGCGCATATGAAACAGCTCCGCCAACTTCTCCGCACGGCTGAACACCTCTTCCCCGACCGCGATGTTGCCTATGTTGGCCTGCAGGATGGCGATAAGCCCATTGAATACTGACATCAGGTTCTGGTAGAGCACCACCTGCAGCGTCTCCTTGGCCTTTGCCGCATTGCCCAGCACCATGTATGCCTGGGAGATGAGCGTGCCCTCCTGCAGCATGGGCCGAAGCCCATCGCCAAGCAGCTCCAAAACCGCCTCCGCGTTGCGCAAGGAAAGAAGGCACACGGACTGAAAAAAGACCGCTTCGCGAACGAGCTGCGCATCCTTGCTGCCCGTTTTGATCCGCTCGCACAGCCCAGCCGCGCTGTGCAGCAGCTCATCCCTCCGTGCCTGCGTTGCCGCCATCGGGCAATGGTTGATGTACAGCTGCACCATGAACAGAAGCAGTGGATAGCAGGAGAAGTACTTTCGGATAACCGCCTCACAGTCGGCTATGACATCCTCAAAGGGCATCACCGCAAAATCCGCTGCCAGCTTCTGATACAGCTTGGCGATATCCGCCTTGCTCAGCTGCGGAGAATAGCCCATCAGCTCATCAATGCTAATGTCAAAGTATGCGGCCAGCAGCGGGAGAAAGGTAATATCGGGATAACTCTGCCCTGTCTCCCATTTGGAAACCGAGGCCTTCGAAACGCCCATGTACGAGGCAAGCTCATCCTGCGTGATCCCTTTTCCCCTGCGCTTCGCCGCCAGGATTGCCGCCAAGTTGATTTCGTTCATCTTTTCACCACCTGAGTCTATTATACCGCGCAGCAAGTCAACCATCAAGAAACTTATGGTTGATTTTTCGTTATTCAGTCAACCTGCAAGAAACAATCATTGAGGCTATGTGGCTGCGGCCACCGGAGCAACCGGTGCTACTGGTGTGGGCGGGCCTGTCGGGGTGACCGGCGTAACTGGGGTAACCGGCGCCACGGGACCGCCGGTGTGGCCGGGGCCACCGGGGCGACCGGCCCTTCGGGTACGGCCACCTTCTTCAGTTCGGTTAACACGGCAGGTTCAACCATCGCCGTCGTATTGGGCGGCACCGCGGTGCCGCTGCCCACTTTTTCGGGCTCCGGCTTTACTGCCAACGGGACGTTCGATACCTTTACCGCAACCACGACCAGCTCCTATGTAATCACCTATGCCATCCGGCTGACAGCACCGCTTACGGTATCCAGCCAGGTGCTGCAGAACAGTACACCGATTGCACAGTCCATTTCCTCGCCCACCGCAGCGACAGATCTGCTGACGGCGACGTTCAGCGTATCGCTGACCACAGGCGACACGCTGCAGCTGCAGCTATTTGGACTGCTTGGTTCCGCCACCCTGGCGAGCGGCAACGGCGCGTCCATGTCGGTGATCCAGGTCGGGCCGCCGCCAACGTAAGCAATGCACGTATCAGCAGGATAACCGGCACCGCCGGTATGGAGTAATATTATGGCTGTCATTAACCGCTTCACACGCTGCCAATGCAGCGCCATCCGGGTGCTGCCACGCGCTGTACCCACCGGCACTAGCGGCGTCACGGGGATCACAGGGCCGACAGGGCCCACGGGACCGACCGGGAGCACCGGGCCCGCCGGTCCAGCAGGCGTTGCTGGCCCAACAGGTCCGACCGGCCCGCTTACCGCCATCGCCTACCTCAACCGCTACGAGACGGATGCGCAGACCCCCAGCGGCGGCGATTTGTTTACCTACACAGGTGAAGTCGCTTTCCTCGGCGATGTGCTCCGGTTGGGGGACACTTCCGGCATCCGCATTTTGGTCACCGGGGCGTATATCGTTTCCTTCAGCACGGTGGCCACGGCCGACGATGGGGCGATACCCGACGCGCTGGCCAGCGCCACGTTCGTCGCGAATGAACCCATCGGCAGCCCGACCACCAGCGCCACCCTCTCCGCACCGGGGACAACTGTCCCTTTGAACAACTCGCTGATCATTGATGTGACAGCACTGCCCTATACGATCAGCGTATCTTCGGACGGTGATTCGAACATCGCATTCACCAATACCAATTTTTCCGTCCGGCAAATGATATGACGACGGCGGGGGACCTTCCCCGCCGTTCCTCTCACGGTGTGCGCTCACGTGGCACACCCTTTTTTCAGCTGCCATACAATGATCATAGGTCCACTATCAGATACGATCAGACCGGCTTCGCCGGCAAGGAGAAATCAATATGGCTGTTATCAATCGCTTTACGCGCTGCCAGTGCAGCGCCATTCGCGTATTGCCGCGCGTTCCGTCCACAGGCACTACGGGCACCACAGGCATCACCGGCCCTACCGGACCAACTGGCGCAATCCAGTATCCGCAATATGTGGGGATGTAAAAAGAAAGCCCCTTCCCTCTGCAAATGCCGAGGGAAGGGGCTTTACAATCCAATTAGTTGTTGCCCTGTTGCAGCGCCAGTACACTGGCCACCATCGGAATGGCGGAGAACTCCTCCAGAGATATCTCGTCAAACCGCACAAGCGTCTCCCCTTCATACCGGGCAATCAGGAAGATACCGGCCTCACCGGACGCTTCCGGGTTCACCGTCATGATTGTGCCATCTTCATTGAGCCTATACCCCACCATGTTCCCCTCATCATAGATGCCCGCCACGTACTTCCCCTGATAGTGATCTGAAGCGTAGCCCAGGCGTTCGTACTCCTCTTGTCTCTTGGTGGTATCCTGCTCATACTTCGTGTCCACCGTAACCTTGAAACCAGCTTCGTTAATGGGCGTATAGCCTACCGGGTTCTCTCCCTCGTATACGACCTCCAAGAATACCACATCGGCCAGGTTCATTTCATATACGGCTTCCGCCGCGCCCGTCTCTGCATTCCAGCGCTGCTGGAACCAATGTCCCCCATTCCCTGCCGGGAAGTATACGCCGCCGACAAACTTCCCTTCATAGTAACCATAGTTGTCCGGCCCAATCTCCATGCCCAGATCGGCCAGCGTTTTCAGGCCGCCAGATGTCCAATCCAGGTTTCCAGCGTACGGGTCCATCGCAGCCGTCTTCTCAACAGGCGCGGTTGCGAGCGCACAGCCCACCGCCAGTACCAGGATCAGCGCCAGCACCGTCGCCGGCCATGCTTTTCTCTTCATATTAGCTGTCATGATTCTTTGTATCCTCTCTTCAATCGGTTTGACGCCAAAGGGCGTCGCCAGTGGGGAAAAAGGCTGTTCCACTGCCGCAAAATCCAGCAGCGCGCCCGCATAGGCGGCCCTCTCCCCACGGCCTGCTCCGCGCACAGCGGCCTCGTCGCAGGCCATTTCCATATCCAGATTGGCTTGGCGCAGCATCATCCACGCCAGCGGATTGAACCAATGTAGACAGACAGCCACAGCCAACAGCGCCTTGATCAGAAGGTCTCCGTGGCGGATATGCGCCGTTTCGTGCGCCAAGATAGCCTGGAGCCTTCCCTCGCCCGGCCGGAGCAGCACCGAGGGCAAAACGATGGTCGGGCGAAATATGCCCAGCGCATAGGGTGTTGTCGCTGTCTCTGATACCAGCACACGCACCGGTTGCCACAGGCGTCCCGGCAGGGCAATCCCTGGCGCTGGCCTTGCAGAGCGGCAGCGGAGCAGCGTTCGAATGTAGCCGCACAGGAACAGCAGTGCCGACCCTGCAACGCCGGCCGCCCATAGCAAAACCCAGGGCGAAACGGCGGTATGCGTGATTCCCACGGCAACGGGTGCCGCAGCTGCGGCTACGGGTGGTTCGGCCGTCAATGCGGCCTTGGGTATCGCGATCCATCCGCCTGCAAACGGTGCACCCGCACCGGGCAATACAGGCAATGATACGGCCGGGGCAAATACCAGGCGCAGCGCCACAAGCGTCCATAGTGCTGGGAACAGCCACGCCGGTGCACGCCGCCGCAGCAACGGACGGAGCGCAAGCAGCGCCAGGATAAACAGGCCCGCCATCAGGCTGCGCCCAAGCAACGTCATGGGATTCACCCCTTATTTCATCTCGTCTATTAGCCTGCGCAGTTTTGTGACTTCATCAGGTGTCAGGCGATCGCCGCCCACCAGGGAGGCCACCAGCTTTTCTGTTGACCCCTCAAACAGCTTATCCAGCAAGGCTTCCGCCTCCTGCCGGAGTACCGCCGCACGCGGTACCAACGCGTGGCAGACAAAACCAGGGTCCCGGCGCTCGATCGCGTCCTTGCCAATACACCGTTTGATCAGGGTATAGGTAGTGTTGATATTCCAGCCAACTTCGGCCTCCAGCACCTCCGCCACGCGGCGGGCGGGTACGTCTCCCTCGCGCCAGAGGACCGACATTACTTTCAGTTCGGAATCAAATAGTTTCATCAGGCTTCGCCAGCTTTCTACTGCAGTAGTGTGATCACACCCACATACTACCACGGTAGTGTATGGGTGTCAAGGGCAAAATGAAAATACTTTCTGCGGATGCGGAATGGCTGCCACCGGTCCCACAGGGCCTATAGGCCCCACAGGAGCGACCGGCATTGCCGGGTTTGCACAGGCGCTGAATGTTTACAATCCCATTGGGCCGAGCATCGCAGTGACCGTGGCTGGCGTACCGGTGCCGTTTCCCAGCACCACCATCAACCAGGGCTTCACCGCCAACGGCACGTTTGACACCTTCACTGTGACAAACGCCGGCACGTACCTGATCACCTACACCATCCGCATTGTGGAGCCGCAGGCGTATCAGACGCGCGTGCTCGTCAACGGTGCTGAGGTTCCCGCGTCTCTCTTTGACCCCGGCACCACCTCCGGCATCTATGATGTCACGTTCGGCACCGAGCTTGACGCGGGCGATACGCTGCAGGTGCAGCTATACGCCATTGCGCAGACCGCGACGCTGGCGAGCGGCAACGGCGCGACGCTGACAATTCTTCGTCTTTTTTGACCGGTCACCAAAGGACGGGTCGCATCATAGGATACACCGGGCTTGACTGGTAAGGAGTTGTACAGTAAATGGCATGTTTAAGTAATTTTGGCGGATGCGGCGGCGGTTGTGGCGTAAATCGGATTATCGGACCTATTGGGCCGACCGGCCCCACGAGGCCATGCGTTTATTCCCAACGGCTAGGAAAATAAAAAAGCACCGGGTTTGCCCGGTGCTTTTTGATGCCAAAGCGCCCTACACGAAGGACAGAACCGCCTCCCGCAGCCTTTGCACATCCGCCTCGATCTCTTCATCGTGCCCAGCACCTTCTTGAGCACCCCATGCGTTGGTTTTGCCTGGATATAGCGATAGCTGCGTGCAGAGCTTTCGAACACGGACGGCGGCTTCCGGCGCGGCCTTTTCCAGCCAGAACAGCTTTTCCACATCCCGGATGCCCTGCCGCAGCAGTTCAAAGCGGGGGGAGCTTTGCGGCACGCACCCACCCTCCGGCGCAGGATACACCTGGAATGCATCGCCGGACTCCCAGTACCAGTGGTCGGTACAGGAAAGCGGACGCTCCACCCACGCGTCATACGCCCAGCGCAGGAAGCCATCCGTGCCGTACTTTTGCGTATACCAGATCAGCCACGCGCTTTCAATAGGCTGGGAGCGCGTGAAGCTGTTGGGATAGTTGCCCGTGCAGGCATACAGGGTAGTGCACAGCCCGAGGGCCTTGCGCTGCCGCACGAATGCGTCAAAGCTATCGTGCTGGATATGCGCAATGTTGACCGAGACATTCTCCACCCGGTCAAGGATCGCCGCGTCGACCGCGCCGTAGTTCATCGCGCCGGTCAGCTTCAGGCTTTGGCCGCTCTTTCCTTTGATGCCCTTGACCAGCTCCACTGCGGCCGCCATCCAGGGAAGCCTCCGCTCGTCTAGTGCGATGTACGCAAAGCCAAGCCAACCCTTCTCCTCCAGATGGGAAACAAACGCCGTGAGCATCGGCAGCCACAGCGCGCGCCACTCGCCGTCCTCCGCCGGAACAGGGCTGACTGTAACCGCCCCGCCCACCGCTTCGTCATAATAGGTGATGCGGTTGTTCCACGGCAGGATGCTGTAGCAGTCAATATGGCGGGCAAAACCCAGGTCCAAACAAAACTGCACCCAGCGGTCAAAGATGCTGAAGTCAAAATTCCACCCACCGTCTGTACGCTTAACCCAGCGCACCATCGACGGGTAGGCATCGTATGTCTGCTGCGGATACTTCCCCAGTTCGTCCGTCCACGGATTCTCTACAATCGTCGCGGTAATCGCACCGCCGCCCGCATCAAGGAGTAGGCGCATTTGCCCCTCCAGGTAGGCAAAGTGCTCCTGTGACCAGGGGGACACACCATAGCATCGCGCCACCGCATACGGATACTGCCACAGGTCCAGGTAGAACCTGCTCTCCTCCGGCGCAGGCTGCATGTGCGCCAACACCTCCGCCACAACCGAAAAGCAAAGCGGCGTCTGCCCATCGCTCGCAACGCATATCTCCCCCTCATACCGCCCGGGCACGGCATCCCGGGGGATGCGCAGGCTGATCCAGAGGGGCTGGACAGAGCCCGCAGGCATGTCAAATGGTTCCAGCGGTTCAGACCCAATTACATCCGGCACCAGTTCGGCAGGCGCATCGGGGCGTGCCCGTCCCATTGAGGCGCGCACATAATGCAGCGGCCGCACCTCCAGGCAGCAGGCCGGAATGCGCGCTTCCCCCGACGCCAGGTCCCCGGAGGTCACGCGGATGTTCTCCGCCGATTCCCCCGCCGTCCACAGCAGCAGCTGTGCCAGCAACACATCGCCCCGCCAACCGGTATCTCGCCAAGCATCTGCGCGCATCGCGGCGATGCTCTCATAGTCAATGGCCCGGGGTTCACCCGGGCGCAAAACGCCATACCGCCTCCCGGCGCTGGCAAAGGTTCCGAAGAGCCGACTATCCCCCATCGCAGATTTCCTCCACGCGGCTATAGCCGCACCACTTCGCCGCTGATCCGCGCCGCTTCCGCCGCCATCGCCATCTCATGGCTGCGCACCGACCGATCGATATCGGACACCGCCTCGATCTGCCCCAGCACACTGCGCACAAACTCCTGCACCATCAGCTCATCCGCGCCGGAATGGCCGGAGACACCGCATGTCACCTGAATGCGCTCCTTGTTGTCGGTGGCAAACTCGTGGATGTCAATCGTGGAATCTTCCAGGTTTGCGTAGATCTCTCCGCCGGTGCACATGATGCGCGTCTCGCGGCCGATCCGGTGGGAGAACGCGGACATCGTCATGCTGACAGTGATGCCCTCCTCAAAGAGCAGGTTGACCACCTGATGGTCCACCACGTCGTTGCCGCAATGGAACACACACCGGCCCAGCCGTCCGTGTTTGTACATATCGTGCAGCGTCGCAAAGCCTTCCTTGATCAACAAATTCAGATGCGCCCAATGCCCGCCCGGACCGTAAATCCGCAGCGCGCTGTACGGGCATTCCTCGCGCACTGCGCAGTCCAGGCAGCGAGGGGCGCTACCCTCCGGGGCGTTTGCCTCGTTGAAGTAACTGAGCGAGCCATACGAGCTGAGTGACACGCAATCCCGCCCGGTCAGGTAGAGGAACAGATCCATATCGTGGCAGCACTTCTGCAGGATCATCGGGCTGCTTATCTTGCTATCGGCCCAGTTGCCACGCACAAAGCTGTGCGCCTGGTGGTAGTAGCCAACGCCCTCCACATGCGCAATGTTGATGATCCGCCCCAGGCGGCCGCTGTCCAATATCTGCTTGAGCTTGCGGTAGAAGCGCGTATACCGCAGGCTGTGGCAGACCTGCACATTGGCCCCGTGGGCGCGCACGGCACTGGCCAGCGCGCGGCAGGCATTCATGTCTGCGTCAATCGGCTTTTCCAGCAGGATGTGTTTGTAGCCCAGCTCCAGCGCACGCAGCGCCGGTTCCACATGGTCGCCATCCATCGTAGCGATGAGCAGCGCATCCGCCAGCCGCGGCCTTTCCAGCATCTGACGCCAGTCGAGAAACACATTTTCGGGCGGGACGCCGTACGCATCCACAAAGCTCTGGCGGCGTCCATCGTCCGGCTCCGCCACGGCGACAAACCGCATCTCGTGCGGGTATTGGAGTGCATAGGGCGCGTAGCTGAACTGCCCCCGGGCACCCGCACCCGCCAGCGCAAAAGTTACCTGTGACATAGGCTCATCCCTCCACCATTTCCGGCATCAAATCACACACAAACATGGATATCCTATCCACAGTTTAGCATAAAGAAGGGTGCTCGTCCATTGGGGATGGGCTTTGATTTCCGGCGCACTTTTCACTTTTCGGCCATCGATGCTGCGGACGCAGGCGGACAATTCCGCCCAAACAGCATGGAGCCATCATACGCCTTTCATATTTGCCGGGTATCATACGCTGTGTTATAATGATTCGCACAGTACAATCGTAGCGTTGGGAGAGGATCTTTCGCATGTACAGGGTGTTGATCGTGGATGATGAGCCGGATATCCGCGCGGTCATCCGGGAGTATGTGGAGTTTGAGGGCAACGAGGCCACCGAGGCAAACGACGGCATGGAAGCGGTGATGCTTTGCCGCCAGCAGGATTTTGATGTGATCGTCATGGACGCGATGATGCCCAAGCTGGACGGTTTTTCCGCCTGCAAAGAAATACGCAAAACAAAAGAAATACCGGTGCTGATGCTGTCCGCACGCGGCGAGGAGTATGACAAGCTCTTCGGCTTTGAAATGGGTGTGGACGATTACGTCGTCAAGCCCTTCTCCCCCAAGGAGCTGATGGCGCGCATTCATGTCATTATCTCGCGGAACCAGGCGAAGACCAAGAAGGTGGACGAAGGCGGTGCGCTCGTCTTTGGCGGACTTGCCATCGATACGCTTGGCCATACCGTCACCATCGACGGCAAAAAGGCGGATCTGACGCCCAAGGAGTACGAGCTGCTGGTGTACCTCGCCATGAACAAGGGCATTGCCCTGACGCGCGATAAGCTGCTAAACGCCGTCTGGGGCTATGATTTCTTTGGCGATGACCGCACAGTCGACGCGCAGGTGAAGCTGCTGCGCGGCAACCTCGGCCCGTACCGTGATTATATCGTCACACTCAGAGGGGTGGGGTACAAGTTTGAAGTTTGATCGGCGCTCCATCGGCGTAAAACTCTGGCTGTACTTTATTCTTTTCGCAGCCGTAATTCTCTCCGCGCTGTGGCTTTTGCAGACGGTGTTTCTGCAAAGCTTTTACGAGGGCATGAAGGTGCGCGACATTGAGCAGACCGCCGCCGCGATCATCGAAGCGTACGGCAAGGACGATTTTGCTGAAACCATCGACAAATTGACATACCATAACTCGGTGCTGGTTTTCATCACCGATAGCGAAGGCAGTGTGCTCTACAGCTCCGATGAGCATGGCTCCGGCGGGCCTAGTGGGCCGGATGGCCTGGACAGTCTGGGCGGGCTGGGCGGAATGAAAAAGGACAACAACCTGCCGTGGCAGATGCGCTCGCTGCCGGATGATTTTCAGGACTTTCTCAAGCGCCTTGCGCAGAGCGACGGCACGGTTAGCTATATCGTCCGCAACATCAAGCATCTGGGCAAATCGTTGATCTACGGCGTTCGCCTGCCTGATGGTGCGCTCTATATGAGCGCGCCGATCGATGCTGTCAACTCCACCACCGACATCATCCGCACGCAGCTGCTGTATGTCACCCTTGCCTCGCTGCTGCTAAGCCTTATTCTTGCCTTCTTCATCGCCAAGCGGTTTTCAAAACCTGTACGGGCCATCACCCATAAGGCTGGCGCGCTGGCGCAGGGTGACTTTGACATCACGTTTGAGAAGGGCTTCTGCTCCGAGTTGGACGATCTGGCGCTGGCGCTGGACCATACGGCCGTGGAACTGTCGAAGGTTGAAAAACTGCGGCGTGAGCTTCTCGCCAACGTATCGCATGATCTGCGCACGCCGCTGACGATGGTCAAGGCCTACACCGAAATGATCCGCGACATTTCCGGCGACAACAAGCAAAAGCGCGAGGCTCACCTGGCGGTAATTTCGGGCGAGGCGGAGCGGCTGACGACGCTCGTCAACGACCTGCTGGACCTGTCTGTGATGCAGTCGGACAACGAAACGCTGGTGCTGGAGAACATCAGCCTGAGTGACGCGGTCAAGAAGGTTGTCTCCCGCTTCCGGCCATTGCTGGAGCATGAGGGCTACAGCATCCAAACGACCATCGAGCCCGATCAGTATGTGCTGGGCGATGGACAGCGGCTGACACAGGTGCTCTACAACCTGATTGGCAATGCCATCAACTATATTGGCGAGGACAAAGCCATCGTGGTGAACCTGATCGACCAGGGCGGCTCCGTGCGCTTTGAGGTCACCGACCACGGCGAGGGCATCGCCCCGGAGGAGATTCCGCTGATCTGGGAGCGGTATTACAAGGCACAGAATCACCAAAGGCCGAAGACCGGCACGGGACTTGGGCTGTCGATTGTCAAGGGAATCCTGACGCTGCACGGCGCACGCTTCGGCGTGGAGAGCCAGGTCGGGCAGGGCAGCACCTTCTGGTTTGAGCTAAAGAAGTAGCGCCGTTTCACCCTTCTCCCGCCGGGCAATACCCTAGTAGTAACGAGGGTAACCCGAAAGGAAAGAGAAGGCATGGCACGAATTCGGAAAGACAGGATCACAAAGGTAGGCACGACTTCAATCCCCTTGTGGCGCATCGCCGTGTACATCCGCCTCTCGCGCGAGGATGGCGACGACGAAAGCCTGAGCGTGACCAATCAAAAAAAAATACTGGCCGAGTATGTGGAGCAGTCGCTGGACGGCCCACATACCCTGGCTGGTTTTTACATTGATGATGGCAACACCGGCACGGACCACGACAGGCCCGCGTTTCAGCGCATGCTTGGGGATATCGAGGATGGGCAGGTCAACTGCGTCATCTGCAAGACGCTTTCCCGTGCATTCCGCAACTACGCGGACCAGGGCTATTTTCTGGAGGATTTCTTCCCCCGCCACCACACGCGGTTTATCTCTGTCGGCGGCCCGCATGTGGATAGCTTTGCCAATCCGGAAGCAATCAGCGGGCTGGAGGTGCCCATCACCGGGCTGATGAACGACCGGTTTGCCAGCAAAACATCTGAAGATGTGCGCCGTACCTTCAACACCAAGCGGCGCAACGGCGAGTACATCGGCGCGTTCGCGCCATATGGCTACAGCAAGGACCCGAATGACAAGAACCGCTTGATCGTCGATGACGAAGCCGCGCAGGTCGTGCGGGATGTGTTTGCCTGGTTTGTGCTGGAAGGGCTCAGCCTCACGGGCATCTGCCACTGGCTCAATGAACGGGGCTTCCCAAACCCCAGCGCCTATAAGCGGAAAAAGGGCCTGAACTACCATAACCCCAAGTCTGCCGCCAACGACGGCCTATGGAACGCATCGACGCTCCGCCGCCTGCTAAAAAACGAAATCTACCTGGGCCATATGGTGCAGGGACGGCAGAAGGTCGTTAGCTATAAGGTGCATGACCTGGTGAACGTGCCGCCGGAACAATGGTTCATCAAACGGGATACGCATGAGCCTGTCGTCGACGAGGCACTGTTCGGCCAGGCGCAGGCGCTGCTGGCGCGCGATACGCGCACCGCGAACGGGCACGGGACAGTCAGCCTGTTTGCAGGCTTTTTGTGCTGCGCGGACTGCCAAAAGGCGATGCACCGCCACCCAGCCAAGCGGTTTGTGTACTATGTCTGCCGCACCTATGCGGAAAAGTCTCCCGAGCGCTGCACCCGCCACAGCATCCGGGAGGATACGCTGGAGGAGGCGGTGCTCGCCGCGATACGGGCACAGTTGCTGCTTATGGATGGGCTTGTCGAAGCGCTTGCAGATGCAAATCCTGCACCCGTGACCGGGAGCAAGCTGAGCCGGGTCGACGCGTTGCTGGCAGCGCGCGGGCAAGAGACCGAACACCTGCGCAACGCCATCGCCGACCTGTATCTGGATTGGAAGTCCGGCGGGATTACCAAGGACGAGTACGATCACATCAAGCAGCGGTTCGACGCACAACTGCGACAGCTGGCGCAAATCATCGACACGCTGGAGGCAGAAAAAAAGCGCCTGGCAGACGCGATGCACACGGATATTCCGGCGGTCATCGATGCCGCGGCACAGGGCACGCTGGACCGCCTTGACCGAGGGCTGCTGACCGCGCTGCTGGATGCCGCGCGCATCCACGAGGGACAGCGGATCACGCTCTGCCTTCGCTGCGGCGATTCATATGGTGGCAGTCAATCCGCTAACCTTTGGGAATAAACGGATGGCTCCACCGGACCGACCGGCCCTACGGGTGCGACCGGTTCCACCGGCCCTGGCATCGCTGATTTCCTTAGCGCAATAAATGGCCTGGCGCCCACGCTGACCACCGCGACCACCGGCGTGCTCGTGCCGCTGCCGACCGTTCTGTCGAACGTTGGGTTCACGCCCGATGCCGCGAACGAAACGTTTACCACCACCGTCGCGGGCACCTACCTGATCACCTACTCGGTGAGTCTGGATGCTACCGCGCTGGTCAGCGCAGGCATTCTGGTAAACGGCGTGCTCGCCACCGGCTCCGTCAGCACGCACTCTGCGGCCGCCGATACGTATAGCGCTACGTTTATCGCGTCGCTGGCCGCCGGGAGCGAGATCTCTCTGGCGCTGTTTGATGACGGCACCAGCGTTACGCTCGCCGATGACAATGGCGCTTCGCTGACGATTTTGCGCTTGTCGTAATACCCCTTTACCTGACGAGGCGCCCCTGTTTCCAGGGGCGCCTTTTTCACCTGACGCGCAGCTCATCCTCCCTTGATATGCTCAGCAGTACCCCCACAGCCGCCATGAAGATACTCACCGATGTGCCGCCCGCGCTGAAAAAGGGCAACGGCAGCCCCGTTGTGGGCAAAAGCCCCACCACCACGCCCATGTTCAGGAACGCCTGAATGCCGATCATCGATGTGATGCCCGCACCCAGCAGGCAGCCGAACTTATCCGGGCAGCGCATCGCCACGCGCAGCCCCGCATACATAAACGCCACAAAGAGCGCAATCACCAGCAAACAGCCGAATAGCCCAAAATCCTCCGCGATGGAGGCGAAGATGAAGTCCGATTCCGGGTACGGCAGGTACGCCGTCTTCTGCCGTCCCTGGCCCAGGCCCATGCCGAACAGCCCGCCCGACCCGAACGCGATCAGTGACTGGGAGAGCTGGTACCCTTCATCGCTCATCTGCGCAAACGGATCACGGAACGACAGCAGCCGCTCACGCCGGTACGGCTCGCTCCACGCATAGAAGCCGCCGAGCGCAACGCCAGCCAGCCCCAGCAGCGACAGATGTCGCCCACGCGCGCCTGAGATCGCAACCATTACAAACGCGACAATCAGGATGCTGCCCGCGGTGGACAGGTTCGGCTGCTCCAGGATGAGCAGAAACATCACGCCCGGCACGATCAGCACTGGCACCACGCCGGTGAAGAACTTGCGGATGCCCTTGCCTTTGTTGGTCAGCGCGTTGGCCATGTACACAATCATTGCGAACTTGGCAAACTCCGACGGCTGGAAGCTCATGCCGCCGAGGTTCAGCCAGCGACGGGAACCGTTCGCCAGCACGCCGATGCCTGGGATGACGACCAGCACCAGCAGCACCGCGCTGGCTGCCAGCGCCGCCAGCAGAATCCACTGCTTTTGAAAGATATGATAATCCATTCGGGAGAGCACAAACATTGCTACGGCGCCCAGCGCGATGCCGTACAGTTGCTGGCGTACCTTCGCGTACGCGTCGCCACTATCCTGGAAGTTGTAATAGCTAGCGCTGAACAGGGCCACCAGCCCTGCCATCAGCAGCAACAACAAAAGAACCAGCACCCGCATGTCCACGCGTTTGCTGGTTTTCTTTTGTGTCCCGCTTCTTTCGTGTACGGCGGAACGCTGTATCATATCGGCTCCTTAGGCGTCGTACTAGGTGGAGGCAAGTCCTCCCGCCGTCACCCGGCCTATATATATGCGCTTTTTTGCCTGTTAAGACATCGCCGCAACGATTTCCTTGAATATCCTGCCCCGCGCCTCAAAATCCTTGAACATGTCAAAGCTGGCGCACGCGGGCGACAGCAGCACCGCACCGCTCTCCCCCACCAACTCACGTGCAAGACGCACGGCTTTCTCAAAGTCAAACCCCGCCATCGTGCAGGCGGTGTACCCAGCCTTCTCCAGCGCCTCGCGGATCATCTCGGCTGTCCGGCCGATCAGCACCACGTGCCGGATGTTCGGATTCTGCCGCACCGCATCGGCCAGCAGGTCGAACTGTATGCCTTTGTCCTCGCCCCCAGCAATCAGAACGGTCGGCACGGTCATGCTCTGCACTGCCGGTACGGTGGACTCAGGGTTTGTTCCCTTGCTGTCGTTGATATACTTCACCCCGTGCAGCGTGCGCACGGTCTCCATCCGGTGCTCGACACCCTGGAAGCTGCGCAGCGTATGCCTGATGACCGGCGCGGGCACGGATAGCTGTGCCGCGATTGCCGCAGCCGCCAGCGCGTTCTGCTGGTTGTGCGCACCGGGCAGGCTCAGTTCCTCCACACCGCACAGTGCACGCCCGCCGACCATCATCTGCCCATCCTGTATCCATGCGCCGTCCTTCAGCGCCTGCGTGCGGGAGAAAGGCACGGTCTTCGCGCGCGCCCTGCCCGCGACCGCACTGCAAAACGGGTCATCCGCATTGTAGATGAAGTAATCGGCCTCGGTCTGGTTGCGCAGCATGCCTTCTTTCAGCGCGCCGTACGCCTCCATCGTGCCGTGACGGTTGAGGTGATCGGGCGTCAGGTTGAGCATCACCGCGACGCGCGGATGGAACGCAGGCATGTTCTCCAACTGGAAGCTGGACACCTCGATGACGGAATAATCATCGGGCGTCGTCTTCAGCGCCACCGCAGACAGCGGGAGTCCGATGTTGCCGGCGACATAGGTGTTCTTGCCCGCATTCTTGAGCATCTCGCCGGTCAGCGCGCATGTGGTCGTCTTGCCGTTGGTGCCCGTGATGGCGATCTGCATGCCCTGCACAAGGCCTGCCGCAAACTCCAGCTCCGCCAGCACCAGCACGCCAAGGCGGTTCGCCTCCGCGATTACAGGCGCTTCTTTGGGCACGGCGGGGCTGACGATCACCGCGTCGCAGTCGCTGACCAGCGACTCCGCGCTTTCGCCGAGCCTCCCCTCGCACCCCTTGGCGATGAGGGCTTCCGCCCCGGCAATCTCCGCCTTGGCGTCGCTGAGCACAGCTAGCGCGCCCAGCTCCAACAACGTCTCCGCCGCCGCCAGCCCGCTGCGCGCCATGCCCACCACCAGCACCCGCTTGTCTTTCCAGCACTCGTTCATTTTTGTGTGGCCCTCAACCCGATGTACTCTCGTCCGTCAGCTAAGCCCCAGGAACGCCACCAGGCACAAAAGTACGGTCACTATCGCGTACATGGAGACGATACGCGTCTCCGGCACGCCGCTCAGCTCAAAATGGTGATGCAGCGGCGACATCTTGAAGATGCGCTTGCCGTGCGTCGCCTTAAAGTACATGCGCTGCATGAACACCGATAGCAGCGACGCCGCATACGCGCCCGCAACAACCGGCACAATCAGCGGCAGGCGGAGCAACATCGCAGCGCCAATCGTCATGCCGCCCAGGAACATCGATCCCGTATCGCCCATGATCACCTGCGCCGGGTGCAGGTTGAAGCGTAGAAACCCCAGCAGCGCGCCGCACGCCGCCGTGCATAGTATGCCCACGCTGAGGAGGTTGTCCTGCTGCACGCCGCCCGTGAGCGCCGCACCCAGCAGCAGCGCCATGATCGCAAAGAATGCCATCACCACGCTGGAGACGCTCGCGAGGAGTCCATCCAGGCCGTCCAGCAGGTTTGCGCCGTTCGTCGTGCAGATGATGATAAAGATCATCGCCGGGATGTAGGCCCAGCTCAAATCCCATGTGACGCCAAAGAATGGCACGACGATTTCGGTGCCGATATCCGGATGGAAGTAGCAGTACGCGGAGAACGCCGCCGCGATGAAGAACTGCATCACCAGCTTCTGCCGCTCGCTGAGGCCTCCCTGGTTCTTCTTGGAACGAATCTTTTTATAGTCGTCCAGGAAGCCGATCACCAGGTTTAGCAGTGCGAAAGCGATCAGTGCCAGCGCCATGTCCGTCTCAATGTTGAACGCTCCGACGTGCAGCGCCAGCCCTACGACGATCGTGATCAGCGCGAAAAACAGCCCGCCCATCGTGGGCGTGCCCTGCTTTTTCTGGTGCGATTCCGGGGCCAGCTCGTACACATTCTGGCCCAGCTTCAGCTTGCGCAGCTCCCGTATGGCCCAAGGGCCGAGCGCCAGCGCCGCCGCAAACGCGATCAGTACCGCCCATACCATCCTTTGCATGCCTATGCCTCCGTCTTGTGATCGCGGCGCGAAATCGAAGGTATCGCGCCATGAAGGGATTTCATCAGAAATCCCTACTTCTCTATCTCCGCCAACAGCTCCGCGACAATTTTTTTCTCGTCAAATGGCTGTTTGACGCCGCGAACCTCCTGGTATGTCTCGTGTCCCTTGCCCGCCAGCACCACCACATCACCCGCTTCGGCCATCGTCAGCGCGTGCCGGATCGCCTCCCGCCGGTTTTCGATGACGCAATATGCCCCACCAGTCGGCCGGATGCCTTCCTCGACCATCTCCAGGATGTCGTAGGGGTCCTCGTTGCGCGCATTGTCGCTGGTGAGAATGGTGAAATCCGCCAGCCGCCCGCCAATCTCGCCCATGACAGGCCGCTTCTCCCGGTCCCGGTCACCGCCGCAGCCGAACAGCGCGATCACCCGCCGCTTGGCAAAACCGCGCACCACGGCGAGGATATTCTCCAGCGCCGCCGGCGCGTGCGAATAGTCGAGGATCACCTTGTAGGGCGTGCCGGTATCCAGCACCTCGGCGCGGCCCGGCACGGAACGGACGGACTCCAGCCCCTCGCGGATCTCTTCCATATCAGCGCCGACGATCATACCCAGCGCCGCCGCGGTCATCGCGTTATATACGTTGAACATACCGGTCAGGCGCAGGTTTACCGGCGTCTCCAACATGCCCTTCAGGCGCATCACGAACGACACGCCCTCCTCGGAAATCTCAATGTCGCGCGCGTAGATGTCGCTGTTGGCGCGAATGCCGAACGTGACATACGGCAGCGTCAGCCCTTCCATCATAAAGGGCGTCGTCTCCTCGTCCGCGTTGAACGCGCAGTTCCGTGCGTATTCGGGCGTGAACAGCTTCTTTTTAGCCGCCGCGTAGGCCGCCATCGTGTGGAAATAGTCCAGGTGATCCTGCGAGAGGTTGGTGTACGCCGCGCCCTCAAAGACGATACCGGAAAGCCTGTGCATATCCAGCGCATGCGCCGACGCTTCCATCACCACCACCTGCACGCCCTCATCCGCCATCTCACGTAGCGCCGCATGCAGATCGATCGGATCGGGCGTGGTCAGCACGGACTTGAGCACACGCTGGCCGATCATGTTGCCGATGGTGCCGATCAGGCCGCATTTGAGGCCCATTTTCTCGATGATTGCCTTGACGAGGTAGGTGGTCGTCGTCTTGCCCTTGGTGCCGGTGACAGCCAGCATGCGCATGCCGCGCGCCGGATGGCCGTAGAACGTCGATGCCATGTACGCCATCGCCAGGCGCATGTTCTCCACCTGCACCTGCGGCACTGCGATCTCCGGCAGCAGCCGCTCCACAGCCAGCGCCGCCGCACCCAGCTCCACCGCCTTGGCAGCGAAGGCATGCCCGTCAAACGTCGCGCCGGAAATGCAGAAGAATAGGCTCCCCGTGATTCGGTCCTTGTGGCGGGTGTCCGCGCAAATGTTCTGCACGTCCAGGTCCGCGTTTCCCGCAATGCCGATCATCCCCGGCGTTTCCGCCGCCAATTCCCGCAGTGTCATCGATCTGCCTCCGTAGAGCGCTCAGCGCGCCCGAAATGTGACCGTTACCGTGCTGCCCGGCTGTACAAACGTGTTTGCTGCGGGCTTCTGCCCCGTCGCCAGGCCGCTGCCGTCAATCTCCAGCAGAAGGTTTCTTGCCCGAAGCTGCCGGCTCGCCTCCAGGATGCTCATGCCCGATACATCCGGCACCAGCACATATTCCTGCGCGTCCGGCGGCGCCTCGCCCGATACATAGAGCATCACCAGTGAACCCTTCGCCATCGTCGCCCCCTGCGCCGGGAGCTGCGCGAGCACGGTCTGCTCCTCGCCGTCGGTCATCCAGGTGAAGCCCGTTTCCTTGAGCAACCCTTGCGCCTCACCGACCGAGATACCCGTCACGTTCGGTACAGCAACCATCTCCGTCGCGCCTTCCGCGGTCGACTCCACGCCCAGGTAGGCGAGCGTATCGGCCAGGATCTGCCGGGCAAACGGCGCGGCTGTCGTTCCGCCGTAGTCGGGCTGCAGTGTCGCCTCATCGACGATCACCAGGATCGCGACCTTCGGGTCCTCCACCGGTGCAAAGCCCACGAACGATCCGATGTGCACGTCATGGACGATCTTGCCGTCCTTGTATACCTGCGCGGTGCCAGTCTTGCCGCCGATCCGGTAGCCGTCCACCGCGGCGTTGCGCCCGCTGCCATTCACCACCACGGCCTCCATCAGCTCACGCATCAGCGCGCTGGTCTCGGCCTTGATGGGCGTGGACACCACCTTGGGCACCGTGCGCTGCAGCACTTCCCCATCTTGCGCGACGACTTCCTCCACGATGTAGGGCCGCATCAGCCGCCCGCCGTTGACCACCGCGCACGCTGAAGTGATCATCTGCATCGGCGTCACAGTGATGCTCTGGCCAAAGCCGATGCGCGCCAGGTCCACGGTCTTGACGTACTTGCGGTTGATGAGCAGCCCATCGCTCTCGCCCGGCAGGTCGATGCCGGTCTTCACGCCCAGCCCAAACGCGTACAGGTACTGGTAGAACCGCTCCGTGCCCAGCCGAAGCCCCAGCTCCGTGAACACCGGGTTGCAGGAGTTGACCAGCGCCTGCGCCATCGTCTCCGCCCCGTGCGAATTCTTCCAACAGCGTATCTTGTCCCCATCCACCACAATTGAACCGGAGCAATAGAAACCTTCCTCCGGGTTGGTGACGCCGCAGTCCAGCGCGGAGGCCGCCGTCAGAATTTTGAACGTAGACCCCGGCTCATACACGTCGCTGATGAGCTGGATGCGCATCCCTTCCTGCAGTGCGGTCAGGTCGCTGCGCGGCGGATCGTTGGGGTCGAACGATGGGTTGATCGCCATCGCCAGCACTGCACCCGTGTTCGGGTCCATCACGATCGTCATGACGCGCTTTGCGCCATTGACCGCGATGCACTCGCGCATCGCCTTCTCGACAAACGACTGGATCGTGCTGTCGATCGTCAGCTTCACATCCGCGCCCTTCGTGGCCGGGATGTAGGTGGATTCCCCGCCCGGAAGCGTCCGCGCCTTGGCGTCCACCTCGGTGACGATGCGGCCCGGCGTGCCCTTGAGCAGCTTATCATACTGTTGCTCCAGGCCCGACTGCCCAGCCCCATCGATCGTCGTCAAACCCAGTACCTGCGACAGCGCGCTGCCGAAAGGGTAAAACCGGAGGCTGTCCTGGTCAAACGTGATGCCTGTCAGCGCGCCCTTCGTCTCGGCGGCCAAATCGCGAACAGCATCGACCACGTCCCGCGTCACCTGGCGCTTGAGCGTCACGGACGCCACGGCCTTGTTAGATAGCTTCGACACCACCCACTCCCGCTCCAGCCCAAGCAGCGGGCAGAGCAGGTCGCAGAGCGCTTCACTATCCTTGATAAGCCTGGGCGCGGCGGTCACGATGTATGCGGTGGCGTTGCGCGCCAGCACCACACCGTTCTTATCGTAGATGGAACCCCTGTCAGCGGTCACGATGCCCGAACGCGTCCACTGCGCCTCGCCTCGGCGCGTAAGGTCCGCGGCATCCACCGTCGTCAACCTGCCTATGCGGACAAGAACCGCCAAAAAAAGCAGGGTGACGATCACCGCCAGCCAGATCAGTCGCTTTCGTACGATCATCCCCGGCGTGGTCAAGCGCATCGCCTCCCCGGTAGGGCCCTGCGTTGCTGTAGCGACTGTTCCCCTCCAGCTCCCCCTATATGCCCACTAAGCTCAACAGCAGGCGGAAGAAGCCGGTGTTTTCCGTTTGCGCCGTCTGCGTTGTTAGCGTAAACGACGATGTGGCAGGCGGGTGCGAAAGCTTTACCGTCTGTTCCTCCGTGGGCATGCTCATCCCCAGACGGTTAACCGCAATCGAATGAATGCGCGTAGGATCGTTGGATGCGTCGATTTTCAGCTCCAGCGATGCGATGACCTCCCGCGCGCGCGCCAACTCTCCCCTGAGCGCGTTCGCACGCTTGGCCGCCTCCGTCGCCTGACTGCGCACCCCCAGCAGCATGAACGAGAGCACAAACACCACGCCCGCCAAAGAGAGCACCACGGCCCATAGCGGCATGCGCAGTCCCGCCTTGGCGGGTGCACGCCGTGAAGCCCTCTCTAGCGGGCGTGTGCTTGAAATGGGACCTCCAGCCAGCACAGCGCTGCCGTCCGTTCCAAAGGAATAAGCCCTGGCATAGGTGTTGATCCGCCTTGCGGCCATCACTCATTCCTCCCCTCTAAAAACGAACCGCCCGCCATGCAAAGCCGGCTTAGTAGGTCTCGTTGACGTGGCGCCGCAGCTGTGCAAACCGCTCGCGCGCCAGGCGCGTCTTCTCCGCAAACATTGCGGTATCCCAAATCTCGATATGATCGCGCATGCCTACGAACACCAGATCCCGTGCAAGGCCGGCAGCTTCCCGAAGCGGAGACGGCAGCAATACTCTCCCCTGCGCGTCCATCTCCATGTCGGTTTCGGCGTTGGCCATGATGTAGCGAAGGTAGTCCATCCCCTCGTCATCCGTATCGCGCACACGGCCAAGCTGCTCGTTGACGGCCTCCCATTTCTGCTGTGGATATACTGCCAGCGCGTCAATGCTGGAGTTAAGCGCAATGGTAAAACCCGCACCCAACTTCTCGCGGAAGCTGGCCGGAATAATGACGCGCCCTTTGCTGTCCAGGCTATGCGAAAATGTGCCTGCAAAGACGCCCGCCATGCTACCGCCACCTCCCCATGAAGCGATGAATCCACCACATCACTCCACATGCTGCCATACTACACCACATTTCTCCCCATTGCAACCCCTATTCTTTCAATTTTTCGTTTCCGAAACCACGAAAGTTTTTCACAGATTTGTGACGATAACCCCAATACGAACATCGTTCGCCTATATCACCATTTTTCGCCGGCAACCGCAGGATGTAGCGTATGTTTCTGCGATTTTGCGCCTATATTGTCTAGCATCGAATGTACACCATGCGAACATTGGCGAATAAAATGTTACGAATTCTTTGCGGATTCGGCGAAACTTGTTACGCGCCCTAGGCCCGTCCAAACCGGCCAGAATTTTCTATGCAAACAAAAGCAAAAATATGTCCCTCCACTTTCGCTTTTTCCATTTGTCTTGCCCAAATGCCGCAAATTTGCTACAATCTGCCGGGAGGGATGGACATGCCAAAGCTTGCGCCTTACGCGCCGGATTTGCCCTATGGCTACGCGCCGGGGGTGTTTCCCTCGCACGCGCTGCTGGACGCGCGGCCCCAAATTGCGCGGCGGCTGCTGGTGCATTCAGCCGCCGCGCAGAGCGAGGGCGTGCTGCTGCTCAGGCGCCGCTGCGAGGCGCTTGGCGTCCGCGCAGAGGAGGCCGACCACGCGCTCTCCCGCATCAGCCGCAAAGAGAACTGCTTTGCCGCGCTCGTGTTTGACAAGTATCAGGATGCGTTGCATGCCAATGCGCCGCATATCGTGCTGCACCAACCGTCCGATATGGGCAACCTGGGCACCATCCTGCGCACCTGTCTGGGCTTCGGCCTGGTCGACCTGGCGATTATCCGCCCGGCGGCGGATATCTTTGATCCACGGGTTGTCCGCGCGTCAATGGGCGCGCTGTTCGCGCTACGCGTTGCGCTATATGATAGTTTCGATTCTTATCGTGCCGGGCATCCTGACCATGCGCTTTACCCGTTCATGCTGGATGGATCGACGCCGCTGCACCATGTGACCCGAGCGCCGCCAGAAAAGCCCTTTGCGCTCGTCTTTGGCAATGAAGCCACGGGCCTGCCCGCCGAGTTTGCCAGCATGGGGCAACCGGTGCGCATTCCGCACGGTTCCGGCATTGACTCACTGAACCTTGCCGTCGCGGTATCCATCGCGGCGTACGCATTTACCGAATCACAGTTTTAGGAGGAACTCCCAATGGATGATATCGAACACATTTCCCAACAGGTCACGGAGACCATCTCCTTCCTGCTGTCTGAGGGGCATATCGGCCCGGGCGGGCTGATCGTGCTGGGCTGCTCCACGAGCGAGGTCGTCGGCGGGCACATCGGCAAGGCCGGATCGCCCGAGGTGGGGCAAGTGATCGCCAGTACGGCGTTGTCCGCATGCGCGGCACGCTCTGTGTTCCTTGCCGTGCAGTGCTGCGAGCATCTCAATCGCGCGCTGGTGATGCCGCGCAAAGCCGCCGAGGCCCGGGGATACGCGCCGGTTTTCGCCGTACCGCACCCACGCGCGGGGGGGGCGTGCGCATCGGCATACTACCGGCTGCTTGAAGATCCGGTCGTCGTGGAATCGATCCTGGCCGAGGCAGGTCTGGATATCGGCGACACGCTAATCGGCATGCACCTGCAGCACGTGGCGGTGCCGCTGCGATCCCCCGTTCCCGCCATCGGTCAGGCACATCTGGTGATGGCCTACACACGTCCCAAGTATATCGGCGGCCCGCGCGCCCGCTACACGCTAGACGAATAAACGAACGGAGGCATCCCCCATGTCAAACCGCTACGCGCTGGAGCTGTACTCAGTACGCGACCTGTACCGGCAGGACTTTGCAGAATGTTTGAGACAAACCGCGGCGCTGGGGTATGCCGGGGTGGAATGCTTCGGCGCGCCGACGCTGCCAGCGGAGGATGTGGCGGCGGCGCTGCGCGAAACCGGGCTTGCGCTGGTGGGTTGGCATACGCCCATTGAGCTTCTGGAGGGGGACAAACTGCCGGAGACGCTGGCGTACTTCAGCGCGGTCGGCTGCACACGCGCCATCGTGCCATGGATGCCGGACAGCACATTTGCGACGCGAAAGAGCACGCTAGCGTTCGCGGAGCAGCTCAGCGCCATTGAGAAAGTCCTCGCGCCGCACGGCATTGCGATAGGCTACCACAACCACGCGGCGGAATTCATCCCCTTCCCGGATGGAGTTTTCCCCTGGTCGGTGCTGATGGATCACACAACCATCATCGCACAGCTGGACAACGGCAATGCCCTCGCCAGCAAGACGCCCGGCCTGGATATCGTAGCGCTTGTTGCCCAGTGGCCCGGCCGCGCGGCAACTGTGCACCTCAAGCCGTACTCTCGCGCAACCGGCCATGCCACGATGATCGGCGAGGACGATATTGACTGGCCCGCGTTCCTCGCTGCGGCAAACAGCCCCGGCGGCGCGGAATGGCTTATCGTCGAGTACGAGTCCGATCTGTACGGACAATTCGACGGCGCGGCCCGCTGCCTGCGCGCGCTCGAAGCATTGTAAACCCTTGCCACCCGCATGACTTGATCACCCCCGGCATACCGTCTGCCGGGGGTGTTACGTATGGATATGGGTTGGGCCGTCGAGACGCTGACGCGCTATGGGCTTTGGGGCATCTTCATTGTTGTGGGCCTTGAGTATACCAGTTTGCCGCTGCCCAGCGAGGTTATCCTCCCGCTGTCCGGGCTGGCCGCAGCCGCGGGCGATCTTCCGCTGCCGCTGGCGGTGGCCGTCAGCGTGCTGGCCGGTCTAGCCGGATCGACGGTTTGCTACCTGATTGGTGCGTTTGGCGGGCGTCCGCTGCTGGAGAAGCTGCTCGGCCGCTTCCCCAGGGCCATGCGCACGCTGGATACCACCGACGCGTGGCTGGCAAAAATGGGCGGCCTATCGGTCATGCTTGCTCGCGTAATCCCGATGTTCCGCACGTGGGTGTCCTTTGCCGCGGGCCTTAGCAGGCAGCCATTCGGCGCTTTTTTGCTCTACTCCACAATGGGCATCATCGTCTGGAACACGGCGCTGATCCTCAGCGGCTACTACCTCTACGCCAGCGGCGTCGCCACGTATGTGCTGGAGTATCTGTGGCTGCTGCCCATTGCCGTTTCGGCCATCACGCTGGGCGTCATATTCCTGCGCCGACGAAAGCGGCGCGCAGCGGGCGTATAGGCCTTACATAGATAGGAAATCGCCGCACAGGGCAGAAGCGCCTGTGCGGTTTGTTTTGCCATACACCCCTCACCCGCTTCCCCACCGCCGCATAGGGTACAGTGGAGGCGATGCGGAATGCAGTTATTGATCATTGGCGGGGACGCGAGGAATCGGTATTTGGCGGCGCTCGCGCGCGCGCATGGGCACACCGTGCAACTGGTTGGACACGACGAAATATCCCTCGGCGAAGCAAAGCCGTGCAGCATGGTGGTGCTGCCGTTCCCGGTCGCGGAATCGCAAGGCTTCGCGCCAGGACCCCTTTCGGCGGAGCGCTTGGCGATGGAAGATGTCTGCGCCCTGCTGGAACCACATGCGACGGTGTTCGCGACCCGACCCGGCCCGATTCTATCGAAATACATTTTGCATCATGATTGTACCCGCATCGACTTCTTGACCAGCGAAGCTTTCGCCGTGCGCAATGCTGTGCCCTCCGCGGAGGGTGCAATCCATGCACTGATGACCCGTTCCACCGCATGCATTGACGGCAGCAACTGCCTGATCGTCGGCTATGGCCGCATCGGGCGGGCGCTGGCGCAACGCCTTCGCGGCCTGGGCGCACAGGTCACCGTGGCGGCGCGCAGCGCATCCGCACGGGCGAACGCCGAGATTGACGGCTGCCGCGCCGTTCCGCTCACCCGCATGGGCGAGGTGCAGTGCCGTTTTCTGCTCAATACCGTGCCCGCACAAATCATTGGGCTGGAGATGCTGGCGGCGCTGGGTCCCAGCGTGATGGCAGTGGACCTGGCCAGCGCGCCGTTTGGGTTTGACCTGGAGACGGCGCAGGCAGTGGGCATGGAGGCATGGCGCGAGCAGAGTCTACCCGGCCGGTACGCGCCGGAGACAGCGGCCGCGGCGATGCTGGCCCTGATCGAGGAAAAGGACGGAGCGTGACAAAAAATGGATATAAAGGGAAAAAAAATCGGTTTTGCACTCACGGGCTCATTTTGTACCTTCGAGAGGGTGTTTCCGCAAGCGGAAGCCCTGACGAAGGCGGGCGCGGAAGTGATCCCGATTGTGTCGTTTAATACATATGATTTGGATACGCGGTTTTTCAAGGCCGACGAAGTACGGATGCACCTGTGGAATGCCACCGGCAAGGAGGCGTTGCATACCCTCAACGGCGTGGAACCCATCGGCCCCAAGCGCCTGCTGGACCTGCTGATCATCGCCCCGTGCACCGGCAACTCGCTGGCAAAGCTGGCGATGGGCATTGCCGATACCCCGGTGACCCTGGCCGCCAAGTCGCACCTGCGCAACAACGGCCCTGTGCTGATCGCGGTTTCCACCAACGACGGATTGGCTGCCGCCGCCAAGAATATCGGCGAGCTGCTCGCCAGGCGGCACTATTTCTTCGTGCCCTTCGCGCAGGACGACGCCAAAGGCAAGCCGCGCTCGTTGGTCGCGATGATGGAAGACCTTCCCGAATGCGCGGCGCTTGCGCTGGACGGCATCCAGAAACAGCCGGTGTTGCCGGGTTAGAGCAACTTTCGAAAACGTTGCTGGTAGATTTGCGAGAGATTTTGCCACCTTGCTAAGCTGAGGGAGTGCAGCGTAGCAGCGCTACGCTAAACGGACGAAGCAACGCGAGGCGGCAAAAAATCCACAAAGATGCCCGTTACGTTTGATGAAATTGCTCTAATCTCAGCAATTGGAACAAATGGCGGCGCATGCCCGTTTTATTGGGTGATACCAAGAAACGAGGTGACAGAATGCGCCGCTTTATTTGTTGTCTATTGCTCTGTCTATGCCTGGCCGCACCCTGTGCGCTGGCCCAGGATAACAATGCCTACGGCCAGATTCTGGATGCAGTGCAGGCGCTCGGTCCCGATGACGTGCAGTTCATGGAAAACGGGGACTGGCTGTCCGTGCGCATCACGCGCGGGAAGCAGGTCGACGGCCGGACATTCAGCCTACTGACCGGCGAGTCGATCGCCTGGGACGAGCTGTTCATCGATGGCGATGCCGCGGCCGAGCGGATTGAAGCACTGGTTGAGGAAAGCGTCTATGACAACGCGTATGCCGCCAATCGGGAGGTCAGCCCCGTCCCGCGCGATAGCTTTACCGTCGCGGATGGCGTGATCACCATCTACTACCCCGCCAACCAGCTCTCGCATTTTTCGGACTGGTCGATGGGGTTTAGCTTCTACGCCTATGAACTGGATGGTCTGCTGGCCGAGGGCGTGCCGCTTTCGCCAAATGATCCGGCGGTGGCGAAGTCTGCGCTGTCAGATATCCTCACCTCCGGCGCGATGCCCTGGCCGCTTGCCGATTGGCAAATCGGCAGTGCAATGGCTGACGCCGTAGCGGCGCTGCGCCTGGTCGACGTGCCGGACCTGACGCACGATTTTGCCGTCTACAACTTTGAAGCGCCGGAGATGCGCGGCGTATCGCTGCTGTCGCTCACGGATGACGACAACCCCAACACCGCGACCATTGCCGGCATCATGGCCACGCATATCGATTTCCTCGGCCTGTGTACGGGCGCAACCACGAAGGATGAATGCGCCGCCGCGCTGGGTGAACCCACAACCGTGACCGTCCAGAATGACGCCGATGGATACAGCCGTCTGCCCGATGGTGAAACGCTCACCTGGACCCAGGACGGCAACGCGGTGGACCTGCACTTTGTCGAAGGCGTTTTAAACAGCGTTACGTTGCGGAAATTGACAAACTGATGGTTGACACCATGGTAGCGCCGTAGTATAATCTATAAGGTTTCTGAAGAGAAACCTGTGCCGAAGACAGCGGGTGCGCCTAGCGCATAATGTTTGCCCGCCGAGGTGTCAAGGTTCGTGTATGTATGCACCCTTGCGCCAACGCGCAGGGGTTTTTCTCTTCTATCCAGTACGGTCGTACGGAAAGGAGAACATAAGCATTGTCGAAAAACCGTGACCTAAAACAACAAGCCGTTGAAGAGATCAAGCAGCGCTTCGAGCGCGCGGGCAGCGTGGTAATCGTTGACTACCGCGGCATCAGCGTGCTGCAGGTGACCGAGCTGCGCAAGCAGTTCCGTGACGCCGGTGTGGAGTACGTAGTCCTCAAGAACACGCTGGTCAAGCGTGCGCTCGCGGAGATGAACATCAGCGCCGTGGACAACCTGCTGGAAGGCCCGTCCGCGTTCGCGTTCGGCTACAGCGATCCCGTAGCCCCGGCCAAGGTGCTGAGCGATTTCGTCGCCAAGACCAAAACGGAGCATCTCAAGATCAAGGGCGGCCTGGTGGATGGCAAGGCCATCGACGTCGCCGGCGTGAAGGCGCTGGCCGATCTGCCGCCGAAGGAAGTGCTCATCGCGAAGATGATGGGCAGCCTGAACGCCCCGATCACCAACTTTGTGGGCGTGCTGTCCGCAACGCTGCGCTCGCTGGTGTATGCCATCGATGCGATCCGCAAGCAAAAGGGCGGCGAGGAGTAATCCCGCTGCAACCCAACAATCAATCTATAAATTATGTATGGAGGGTAACCCATGAACCGCGAAGAGCTTATTTCCGCTATTGAGTCCATGACCGTGCTGGAGCTGGCCGAACTGGTGAAGGCCCTGGAAGAGAAGTTTGGCGTGTCCGCCGCCGCCCCCGTCGCCGTCGCCGCTGGCCCCGCTGCTGCTGCCGCCGAGCCCGTGGAAGAGAAGACCGAGTTTGACGTCATCCTCAAGGATGCCGGCCCCGAGAAGATCAAGGTCATCAAGGTTGTGCGCGAAGTCGTGTCCGGCCTGGGCCTGAAGGAAGCGAAGGATCTGGTTGAGGCCGCTCCCAAGCCCATTAAGGAAGGCGCCTCCAAGGAAGAGGCCGAGAAGATTAAGGCGAAGTTTGCCGAAGTCGGCGCGGTCATCGAGATTAAGTAATCCCGCACAGTGCACAACGCCCCGCGAACAGAAAGTTCACGGGGCGTTTGAGTACGAAGGCGTCGGGGAAAGGACGTGGGAACGCTGGGGGACCTTGTCCCCCAGACCCCTACCAGGAGGCCAGCCTCCTGGACCTCCGGCATTTCGCCTGCGGGCGGGTTGCTTTTGGACGACGAAAATCCTCCCGCCGTGAGGCGAAATGTTGGGTTTCCAAAGGGCAAGGCCCTTTGGCGGGGATCCAAGGGGCAGAGCCCCTTGGCGTCTCCTCACCCATCTACACCGAATACTCTGTCAGGAACGACCGCCGGATCACCGCGAGCATGCCTTCGCTCACACCGGCCTCCTTCAGGTAGCCCAGCGGCCCGCCGTATTGCTCTTGCAGAAACTGCATCGTCCTCGCCATGTTCTTGGGATCGGACCCCGTGTTATCCTGCGGGTAAAGCGGCTCAATCAGCGTGCGGCTGACCTGGTAGTGGCTGAGGATGTCCAGCTTGTCTACGCCGCAGATCGCCTGCAGGAACATCGCCGCAAGGCCTGTGCGGTCCTTGCCCGCCGAGCAGTGGAACAGCACCGCCCCGCGCGGCACAGTATCCGCAAAGAGCATGAACAGGCGGCGGAACTCCGACATGCCATAGCGCAGCATCATGTTGTAGAGCTCGGCCATGTCCGGCGGCCTTTCGGCATACTGCGAGAGTGCCGAGGCGTCCAGAGGAAGGCCATGCATCAGCGAAATGTGCCAGTGCTCCAGCTCCGGGTCTTTTGCGCACGCATCAGGCTGCACCCGTACCTCGTCCGGCATGCGCAGGTCTACCACGGTGCGCACGCCCAGGCGCTTGATCTGCTCAATCTCCGGCGGTGTTGCCTCATGCAAATGGGCTGAACGAAAAAAAACGCCCCACCGAATCATGTGCTTCGGCCCAGCCGCGTACCCGCCTACATCCCGAAAATTGGAAATGTTAAAAAAGTCATGCCGCCGAAGCGGGGGATAATCCATTAATTATTCCTCCGTACTCACGCCATTCACCCCGTGCCGGAACACCTGCGCCCGGCACAAAGCGCTGTGTTATCTTTTCGACACACCTTTCGCAATTCCTTGCGCTGCGCGCAAAAAACCACGCGGCGCGTGGCGGATCGGATAAAAACGAAAACGCCGCACAAACGCCAGAGCGCGCGCGCGGCATTTCGAAGGATATCTCAATCCATGTGGATTTTCTCTTCTGTAAAGGACAAAGCAACCGCCAGGATTGTTACTCCTCGTGCAGCCACTCGCTGGAGTGCTCGTTCAGCACCCGCAGCACGTCATTCAACACCCGCATTTTGTAATTAGCGTTGCCTACGGCTTGCGGCGGCGGGTTCACACCGGCGACCAGCGCGTCCAGCGATACTTCGAGCGTCTCGGAAAGTTTCAGCATGGTCTCCAGGCTGGCGATACGCGTTCCGCGCTCAATGTGCCCCATGAATGACGTGGAAATCCCGACGCTTTCCGCAAGCTCCGCTTGCGTCAATTTTCGCTGCTTGCGAAACGTGCGAATGCATCTGCCCATGGCTTCATAGTCCATACAACGTCCTCCTCAAGCAATGCCAACTATCAATTCGACATGTCGCGACGAATTCCTGCGAATTATGTCGAAAATATGGGGGATATCCTGCCTCTTGCACGGCCCCGCCAAATCAGGTACAATACCCGTGCACAGGGGGTGGTATCATGGGCGTCAAAAAATTCTTCTCTGACTTTAAGACGTTTGCAATGCGCGGAAACATCCTTGATCTTGCGATTGGCGTGATGATTGGCGGCGCTTTTGGCAAAATTGTCTCCTCATTGGTCAGCGACATCTTCACGCCGCTGATCGGGCTCATCACCGGGGGACAGAACTTCAACGGTCTGTTCATCGCGCTGGACGGCAAGTCCTACCCCAATGCGCAGGCGGCGGTGGATGCGGGTGTCGGCACGCTCAACTATGGGGCGTTTCTCACCAATATTCTGGATTTTATCCTGATCGCGCTATGCATATTCGTGCTGCTGCGCATTATCCAGAAGTTCATGCCCGCAAAGCCAGAAGTGCCCAAGGCTGAACCGCGGCGCTGCCCGTACTGTTTCTCAGAGGTGAATGAGAAGGCAGTGCGCTGCCCGCACTGCACGTCGGACATATCACAGCCTTGACCCGCGCGCCGCGCGGTGATATGCTAATCCAAACAAAAATGCGCGATAGCGCTTCAGGAGGTACCCATGGCACGAGGCGGTTTCCCGGGAATTCCCGGCGGTGGCAATATGCAGCAGCTCATGAAGCAGGCCCAGAAGATGCAGCAACAGATGCTGCAGATGCAGGAAGAGCTGGACGAGCGCACCTATGAGGCGGCCGCCGGTGGCGGCGTGGTGACGGCGAAAGTATCCGGCAAGCGCGAGCTGGTGGATCTGACGATTGACCCCAAAGCAGTTGACCCGGACGATGTGGAGCTTCTGCAGGACCTGGTCATGGCAGCAGTCAATGAGGCGCTGCGCCTGGGCGAAGAAACGCGCGAGCGGGAGATGAACAAGCTCGGCGGCGGGATGGGCGGCATGTTCTAATGGAACGCGGGATCGACCCCATCGCGCGGATGGCCGCGCAGCTTTCACGCCTGCCGGGCATCGGCCGCAAGTCGGCCCAGCGACTGGCGTATTATATCGCCGCGCAGCCGGAGGAAACGGTGCGCGAACTGGCCGATGCGCTGCTGTCCGGTCGCATGTCTGTGCGCATGTGCAGCCGCTGCGGCAACTACACGGCGGAAGATCCGTGCGCGCTCTGCGATGATCCCCGGCGGCAGCACGAGGTCGTCTGCGTGGTGCGCGACCCTCGGGATGTCGCGGCGATTGAGCGCATGCGCGAGTATAAGGGCGGCTACCACGTGTTACACGGCGCGATTTCGCCGATGGAAGGCATTGGACCGGAGGATATTCGCATCCGGGAACTCGTCGCGCGCATCGGCACAGAAGAAATCGAAGAGGTCATTTTGGCCACCAACCCGGACATCGAGGGCGAGGCAACGGCATCCTACATCGCGCGCGTGCTGAAGCCTTTGGGCGTGCGCGTAACGCGCTTGGCACACGGCATGCCGGTCGGTGGCGACCTGGAATATGTGGATGAAGTGACGCTGAACCGTGCCTTTGAGGGTCGGCGCGAAATGTAATAAAACCCGTTTGGCGCGGGCACACTCCTCCTGAGCGAAAGCTAAGGAGGTAGTTTTATGAAAAAAAGCCTGAAAACAGCTGCGTTGCTGATGGTACTGCTGGCGGTTTTGACCGGCTGTACCGCCAATATCGCGGAGGAAGCCAGCCCCAGTCCCACCGTTTCCCAGGAACCCAGCGCCTCACCCGCACCTTCCGCCGTCGCCTCGCCAAAGGCTTCGGCCGCGACGGAGCCGCAGACCATGGTGTTCAAGTCCGTCGGCGACGCAGCGGAAATTACTGTCGGCACGACCAAGATCCGCGCCGGAGCCTACTACACCGGCGAGAGCGAGGATACGATGGTCTTCCCCGTGGGCGAGGTCGCCAAGGCACTGGGTTGGTCGGTTTCCGATCCTGACGCCGCAGGCCCGGTTGAGGTCAAGCTGACGCAGGATGGCACGGACGAAGTCATCATTGCCTACACAAAGCCGGAGGATGACAAAGATTCCCCGATCACCCCGACGTCTGTCACCAAGGGCGGCAAGGACGTGGACGTGGGGAAAAACCCGCTGGCGTTCATCGACGGCCTGCTCTATGGCACCGAGGTCTTCTTCGACAAGACGCTGCAGGAGATCGACGTCAAGTATGACGGCGGCATGAAGATCACGATCGAAACCAAAGTATAATCATTGATTGCCACAAAGGAAAATGGAGGTAGCCCCATGCGCTTCACCAAAATGCACGGCATCGGCAACGACTATGTGTACATCAACGGGTTCGCCGAGCCGATCGCGGACCCTGCCGCGCTTGCGATGGCGATGAGCAGGCAGCACTTCGGCGTCGGCTCGGACGGGCTGATCCTGGTGCTGCCCTCCAGCGTAGCGGATTTCCGCATGCGGATGTTCAACAGCGACGGCAGCGAGGGCGCCATGTGCGGCAACGGCGCGCGCTGTGTCGCGCTGTTTTGCCACGAGCACGGCCTGACGCACAAGACCTCCTTCACGCTGGAGACAGGCGGCGGCGTCCGGCAGCTAATGCTGAATATGGATAGCGGCACTGTCGCATCCGTATGCGTGGACATGGGCGCACCCCAGGCGCTGAAGTTGGAGAAAGACCGCACCTTCGTCTCGATGGGCAACCCGCACGCGGTGTTCTTCATGGAAGAAGATCCGTTCACCTGGCCCGGCTTTGAAGAGGCCGGACCGCGCCTATGCGCCGCGCTTGACGCGAACATTGAGTTTGTGCAGGTGCTCGCACCGGACCGGTTCCGCATGCGGGTCTGGGAGCGCGGCAGCGGCGAGACGCTGGCCTGTGGCACCGGTGCGTGTGCGTCGCTGGTAGCGGCACAGACCGCGGGGAAAACCGGCCGGTCCGCTGTTGCGGAGCTGCGCGGCGGGGAGCTATTGATCGAGTGGCGCGCCGCGGACGGGCACGTATTGATGACCGGCGGGGCGCAGACAGTCTTTGAGGGTGAGTGGAAGCTATAACCACCACCCCTTTTTGTTCGCGGAGTAAATGTAGAATTGAGGAAGTCTAATGGGTACCGTCAATGCACGCCTAACGGCATTGCACGGAAGCTACCTGTTCTCCGAAATCGGGCGGCGTGTCGCCGCTTTTTCGCAGGAGAATCCGCAGCGCAGGCTGCTCCGCATGGGCATTGGGGATGTCACGCGGCCGATCGCCTCGGCCGTGGTGGAGGCGTTGGAACGCGCCGCCGCCGAGATGGGCCGCGCCGAAACCTTTCGGGGCTATGCGCCCGCAAACGGCTATCCTTTCCTGATTGATGCCATCCTGCGCGCCGAATACGCGCCGCTGGGCATCGCGCTGGAGGCTGGTGAGGTGTTCGTCTCCGACGGAGCAAAGAGCGACACTGCTAACTTCCAGGAGTTGCTAGACCCGCAGGCAGTCGTCGCGGTGTGCGATCCGGTGTACCCGGTCTATGCCGACAGCAACCGGATGGTGGGGCGTGAGATCGTCGCGCTACGGTGCCGGGCAGAGAATGATTTCGCGCCGGAAATGCCCTGGCGCGCGGTCAACGCCATCTACCTATGCAGCCCGAACAACCCTACCGGCGCAGCGCTTTCCCGTGCGGAGCTTTCCCGCTGGGTGGATTACGCGCGCAGCGAAGACGCGCTGCTGCTCTATGATGCAGCGTACCGCGCCTACATTTCCGATGGCGATACGCCGCGCAGCATCTACGAAATCGACGGGGCGAAAGAGGTTGCGGTGGAGTTTTGCAGCCTGAGCAAAAGCGCGGGCTTTACCGGACTGCGCTGTGCGTGGACGGTTGTCCCGCATGAGAACCGCTGGGGCCTGAACGCGCTATGGGCGCGCCGGGTGGCGACCAAGTTCAACGGCGTCGCCTACCCCATCCAGCGCGCGGCGGAAGCGGCGCTGCTGCCCGTGGGACGTGTCCAATCAGAAGAAAACATTCGCTATTATATGGAAAATGCCCGCCTGCTGAGCAATGCGCTGCTCACGGCCGGGCACTTGGTTTATGGAGGCGTGAACGCGCCGTACCTGTGGGTGAAGACGCCGGGGAACTTATCCGGTTGGGGCTGGTTCGACCAGCTGCTGGAGGATAAGCAAATCGTCTGCACACCCGGGGAGGGGTTCGGTTCCTGCGGTGAGGGGTATGTCCGGTTTTCCGCGTTCGCCCCGCGCGAAGATGTACAGGAAGCTGCCACGCGGCTTTCCGGCAGTCCGCCTGTGGTGATGTGATCAGCCCCCCGGCGCTGTCCAGGTGAACCCTTCGCCCACCGCCTCGCGCACGTCCGTCACCATCATGAATGCCTTGGGGTCGGTCGTCTGGACGATCGCCTTAAACTGCGGGATCTGTAGGCGCGTAATCACGCACAGGAGCACCTCGCGCTCCTGGCCGCTGTACGCGCCTTGTCCATGCAGCAGCGTAGCGCCGCGCTCCATCTGGGAGAGCACAGCGCGCGCAATCGCCGGTGTATGGTCCGAGAAGACGAAGAACGCCTTCGCGCTGCCCAGGCCCTCGACCGTCCGGTCCATCACCTGCGTGGCGAGGAACAGCGCGATCATCGAAAACATCGCCGATTGAAGGCTGAACACCAGGCTGGACGCCAAGATGATGCAGCAGTCAATCGCCAGCAGCACCCCGCCGACGGTGATCACCGGGAAGCGCTCATGTATCAGTGTGGCGGCCATGTCGGAGCCGCCGGTCGTCGCACCACCGCGAATCACCAGGCCAATGCCCAACCCCAGCAGCACCCCGCCGAAGATGGCGGCCAGCATTGGATCGTCAGTCACCGGTCCAAGCGGCAGCAGGTCGATAAATAGCGACAGCCCTAGCATCGCAATCAGCGACTTGACGGCAAAAAGTCTCCCCATCCGCTTCCAGCTAATCAAAAATAGCGGCAGGTTCAATACCGCCGACACCGTGCCGACCGGCAGACCCGAAAGCGCGTGAACCAGCGTGCCTACGCCGGTGACGCCGCCGGGCGCGATATCATTGGGAATAAAGAAAAGCGGGAATGGGATCGCTGTCAGCAGCATGCCCGCAAGGATCGAAATCCACTGCCGGATGCCCCTGTTTTTTAGCCATTTGCGCACATGCTTGTCCTCCGGTGCCGTCTTTTAGAGGGGACGGCTCGCGCCCGTCCCCTTTGCATTTTTGTCTATTTACCCCGCCGCGAACCCCAGCGACGCCAGGATCGCTTCGTCCACCAGCGCCATCTCCTCCGAGGAGAGCACGCCCATGCGCTTTTGCAGCCGGCCTTTTTCCAGCGTGCGCATCTGCTCGGCAAGGATGATGGATGGTTTCGTCAGGCCGGCCTGCCCGGCGGGTACCTCTACATGGGTGGGCAGGTGGGCTTTTCGCATCTGTGAGGTGATCGCCAGTACGATCACGGTCGGGCTGAAACGGTTGCCAATGTCATTTTGTATAATAAGCACCGGGCGGATTCCGCCCTGCTCTGAGCCCGTCACAGGGTCCAGATCGGCGCAATAAACTTCTCCACGTTTTACGACGGTCGTCATGGGATGTCACACTCCGAAGATCATGTTCTTCTCCGCGTTCATCCTCCTCTTTGCTCTTTCATAATCAGTCTATGCGCAGCGCCGCCAGAAGGTCCCCCGCAGTCATCGACCGGATGCCGCGAAGGGTAGCTGCCGCCTCGCCCGCCTTGCCGTGCAGGAATGCCGCAACGCGTGCCGCATCAAAGGAACTAAGGCCCTGCGCCAGCAGCGCGGCGATGATGCCGGATAGCACGTCTCCGCTGCCCCCAGTCGCCATGCCGGGCGTGCCGGTGATATTCAGCGCACGGCCCTCCGCGCCGATGATCACCGTGGTTGCGCCTTTAAGCAGCACCGTCGCACCGTATTTTTGATATAGGCGTTCCGCTGCGGCGATCGGGTCCCGTATGATGTCCGGGGTGGAGACGCCAAGCAGGCGCGCTGCCTCGCCCGGGTGTGGCGTGATGACAAACTGCCCGCCCAGCGTCGCGGGGTTTTTCCCCAGCCAATTCAGCGCGTCAGCATCCCATATTTGAGGGGTTTTCGCCTCCAGCAGCAGGCGAAGCATGTCCCCCACCTCCGGCGCACTGCCAAGCCCAGGCCCTGCGGCCGCAGCACTTTTGCTGCGCACAACATCCGGCAGGTGCTCTGGCGTAACGCACATCGCGCACGGGACGAGAGCCTGCACAGTGGCCACAACCTCCGCCGGGCACGCAACGGTCACCAGACCCGTGCCGCCGCGCAGCGCCGCCTCCGCACACAGTGCCGCCGCGCCCGCCATGCCAAAGGAGCCTGCGACGATCAGCGCATGCCCGCAGTCGCCTTTGTGTGCATCTCTTGCGCGCGGCGGGAGCAACAGCGGTACGTCCGCATCCTCCAGCACGGTGAAGTCATCGGGAGATTCATTCTCCGGCAGGCCGATGTCTGCGATGGTTACCTGCCCCGTGATGTTTCTGCCGGGAAACAGCAGATGTGTGGGCTTCATCCGGTGGAAGGTGACGGTCGCGTCGGCACGCACCATCAGTTCGGGTGTGCCCGACGGCATATCCACCGCCAGTACTGGCAGGCTGCAGGCGTTCATCCAACACACCGCATCTGCATATAGGCCGGAAAGCGGCCGATCCAGCCCCGTGCCGAACAGAGCATCGACCACCGCCCCGCAGCCCTCTGGCGCAATAGCCGGGAACTCTGTGACCCGTTGTACCGGTATGCCCATCTCTACGCAACGCAGCATGTTTGATCTCGCATCACCCTTGAGGGTCTCCGGGTCGGAAAGTGCCCAGACAATAGCCTTGTGCCCCTGGCTCGCCAGGATGCGCGCGGCCGCATATCCGTCGCCGCCGTTGTTGCCCGGTCCGCAGAGGAACAGCGCACCGCCGTCCGTCATCGCGCATAGTGCGCGGACGATCGCTTCCGCTGCCCGCTCCATCAGCACGATGCCCGGCGTGCCGCTCTCCGCCATGTATGCACGCTCCAACGCCCGCATTCTTTCGGGCGTGATCACCCTTCGCATGCGCTACCCCTCCAAAATGGCGACCGCCGCCGCTGTCTGGTCCGTATGCGTGATGCTCAGGTGCATTGTCGTGCCACCAGTCGCCTGCATTTTCTCCAGCGCTTTGCCGGTCAATACGTAGCGCGGCGCGCCCAGCGCATTGTGCTCTATAGCGATTTCCGCCAGTGGCACGGCAATGCCGCACCCCAGCGCCTTTAGGCCTGCCTCCTTGGCCGCAAAGTGTCCGGCCATCGACTGCGCCGCTCCCCGGCCTCGGCTGCGGATGTACGCCTGCTCGCCCGGCGCGAAGAACCGTTCCAGAAAGCCGCCTTTCTCCAGCGCCTTCTCCATCCGGCTCACCTCACACAGGTCAATGCCTACGCTGAGGATCATACCGCTGTCACCGCGTTGGCGACTGCCCGGGCGAACACTTCCGCCGCTGCCGCGCACAGCACCACCATGTTGACCTCGCCGCCACCCTCGCCGGTCGCCAGCGCAAAGATCGTATCGCCATCCAGATCCGTGTGCACAGGGCGAACCGTGCGGGCCAGCCCATCATGCGCAACGAGCGCCAGCCGGTTCACCTGTTCCTTTGTAAGCGCCGCATCGGTGGCGACCACGCCGATGGTCGTGTTCTGGCCCGGCGTCCCGGCAGGCCGCGTGCCGCCAAACAGCAGCGATTCCACCGGCACCATCGTCTCACCCAGCGTGCCCGCCGCCAGTACCGCGCCGGTATGCGGGTGGTACACATCGCCAGCCGCGTTGACCACCGCCAGCGCCGCAACCGTTACCCCACCCGCCAGCCGGATCGACGCGCTACCCTGCCCGCCCCGCGCGGGCTGGCCGCCAGGCAGCATCTTCCCTACGGTTGCGCCACAGCCCGCGCCATATGCTCCCTGGCGGAATGCTCCGCCCGCCAACTCACACGCGGCGTATCCCATCGCAGCATCCGGCCGTACATCGGCCCTGCCCACAGCCAGATCGAATATCACCGCCGCCGGGACGATCGGCACCTTCGTGACGCCTACGTCCACGCCGCATCCTTTCTCCTCCAGCCAGCGCATAGCGCCGTCTGCCGCCGCTAGCCCAAAGGCACTTCCCCCGCAGAGCAGGATGGCGTTTGCCTCACGCACCGTCGCCCCACAGTGGAGCAGGTCCGTCTCACGCGTGCCGGGCGCCGCGCCGCGCACATCCACGCCGCCCACCGCCCCCTTGGGGCACAGCACCGCCGTCACACCCGTGCGTGCCTCAACGTCTTCCATATGGCCCACGAGCAGCCCCTTCACATCGCATAGCGTTCCTTCAAACATTCCTCGTCCCTCCCCGGATCGAAACATCCCCCGCCAGCACACGCCGAAGCGTGCCCTGCTCATCCCGCACCAACAGCGCGCCGGCATCGTCTACTGCCTCCGCCACGCCCTGGAACTCGCCCGCCACTTCTATCACCCGTACAGCACGGCCCAGCGTGACGCACCGCGCGCGGTATTCATCCAGAAAATCCCAGGCATCCACGCGCACTTCCAGTGCCGCAAGGATATCCGCCTCCAGAATACCTATCCCCACGGAAGCCTCAAGCGACGTCGCCGTCTCCCGCAGTTCCGGCGGGAAATCTTCGGCATGGTGCGCTACATTAACACCGATGCCCACAATCGCCGCATCGCCCTCTTTTTCAATCAGTATGCCCACAAGTTTCCGGCCTGAAAGCAGCAGATCGTTCGGCCATTTGATTTCCATCGTTTCGGCGTAGGCTGTCTTGATCGCGTCCGCAGTGGCCAGCGCCGCCGCAAATGCAAGCAGCGGCCATTGGGACACATCCACCTTGGGCCGCACGATGACCGAGAGCCACAGTCCCAACCCCGGCGCACTCTCCCACTGTCGGCCGCTTCGCCCGCGGCCCGCGGTCTGCGTCCCGGCGATGACCACCGCCCCGTGCGGCGCACCTTCGCGCGCCCATTGCCGCGCCACGCGGTTTGTCGAATCCACCTGCGCCTCGCGCCGAATCACGCATCCTGCCCAGCGCGGTGATGTCTCTTGATGCATGTTTTTCCCGTCCCAAACCGTTATATGCTTGTTGCCTCGCATTATAAGGATACAATGAACTCTTGTGCTTTTCAAGCGTTCACCTTATAATAGGCAGGCAAACCGCCAAAGGAGAGAAAACATCATGCAGCAACCACGCTGGATTATCCGTGCTCTGCAACAAAATATAGCCAAGGTTATCGTCGGCAAGGAAGAAGTGATCGAGCTTGCGCTGATCGCGCTGCTGTGCCGGGGCCATTTACTGATTGAAGACGTGCCGGGCGTCGGCAAGACGACGCTGGCCAGCGCGCTGGCCAAGTCGCTGGCCTGTTCGTTCAAGCGCATTCAGTTTACGCCCGACGTAACCCCGGCCGATGTTGCAGGTTTTTCCATCGTAAACTTCAAAACCGGTGAACTGGAGTACAAGCCCGGCGCAGTGATGAGCCAAATCGTGCTGGCTGACGAGATCAACCGTACCTCGCCCAAGACGCAGTCATCGCTGCTGGAGGTCATGGAGGAATTCCAGGTGACCGTCGATGGTGTCACCCGCCCCCTTCCCAAGCCCTTTTTAGTGCTTGCCACGCAAAACCCTGTTGAGTTCGTCGGAACCTATCCGCTGCCGGAGGCGCAGATGGACCGTTTCTTCATGCGCATTGCGATCGGCTATCCGTCTGTCGAAGACGAGATGGACATCCTGGAGCGGTACTCCGCGCCGGTGACACCGCTTTCGCAGCTGACGCCCGTATGTGCGGCGGAGGATATTTTGCAAATGCAGGCCGCCGTCGGCGACATCTATTGCTCGCGTGAGGTGCGCTCCTATGTCGCCAACATCGCCGCCGCCACCCGCCGCCATCCGGCGCTACAGCTGGGTGTATCCACGCGCGCTGCGATTGCGCTGATCAAGGCTGCGCAGGCGTGCGCATTGCTGGCCGGGCGGGACTATGTTCTGCCGGAAGATGTGCAGAGCATGGTGTTGCCGGTGCTGACCCACCGCGTGATGCTCAGCCCCGAGGCGCGCATGAAGGCCGCCACCGCCGATCGCATCATCACCAGCCTGCTGGAAACCATCCAGGTGCCTGTGCGAGTGCCATGACTAAGCGCGCTTTCATGCTGATCCTCTGCGCGGCGCTGCTGCTTGTCTGCGCGCTGTCCACGCGGGGCCAGCTTTTCTGGCTGCTGTTTTGGACGCTGTGCACGATGCTCTTGACCGGACTGCTCGCTGCGCTGTGGACGAGCCGCACGCTTTCCGTTACATGTTCGCTGGACAAGGAGCGCGTCACGCGCGGCGCACAGGTCAATCTGGCCATCCGCCTCCGGCATACCTGCCTTTTGCCGGTCTCCGCGCTTAGACTTGATATCAGCGCCGCGAACGACACCGGTGCGTACGCGCTGCACGCCGCTGTCCAACCCTTTTCGATCAACGAATTTGCACAGCCGCTATACTGCCCGCATGTCGGCCCATTCCCTGCCGGGGTATCGGGCGTCCGCGTGCAGGACGTGTTCGGCCTTTTCTCGGCCTACCGCAAGATTAACAAGCGGGATACCGTGCTCGTCGTGCAGCCGCAGGTGTATCTCACTGACCCGCCTGCGTTCAGCCCGGGCGAATCCGATATGGAGAGCGCGATGGCGCGCGCGTTTGAGGATGCGACGCTGCCCACCGATGTACGCGCCTACCAGCCAGGCGATGAACTCAAGAAGGTGCACTGGAAACTCTCCATGCGCCGCCGAGAGGTGTTGGTGCGCGTGTACGAGCAGCCCATGCGCCCTGACGCGCTGCTGCTGGTCGACTGTGCGCCGCCGATTCCCGGCGTAGTAGGGGAGGCATCGGTCCGGGACGCGATCTGCGAGGCGGCCGCGTCGATCGCTTCCGCCGCGCTCCAGGGGGGCGCACCCGTGCGCATGCCGCTGCTGACCGATATGCCCACCGATATCAACGCCGCCCGGCCCGAGGATATTGCTACGGTCTGTGATGCGCTGGGCCGCTGCGCGTTTGACGGCGC
>JAVBQK010000054.1:0-17546 GCA_031549105.1 Eubacteriales bacterium | reverse complement strand
ATCCGGTCGCCGAACTGATCCGCGACGCGCTCAAAATCCAGCCCATCCAGATGAATATGCCCGGTATCCATGCTGACGCCCAGCCGGGGCGAGCCAATCACGCGGATCGCCTCGAGCACCTCGTCCGGCATGCCAATGATGTTCGATGAGGACGACAGCTCCAGCAGCAGCCACACGCCCCTCTGCTCGGCGTACTCCGCGCACTCGGCCAACCCATCAATCGCGTACTTCCACGCCGTATCCGGGTGAATCCGCACATCACCGGAGTACGTATCCACATTATCCGCCCCGATATCCGCCGCCAGATCAATGCACTTCTTCGTAAAATCAATCCTAGCACGGCGCAGCGCGCGCGGCTCGGACGTGAACATTGGCTCCTTCCCGGAAACATCCAGCGCGGCCAGGCTCGCATGCGCCTTCGCGCCCTGAATCAGCGGACTCAGCGCGCTGACATGCATCGCCTCCAGCGTAGTAATCCGCACCCCAATCTCCCTCAGCAGTGCGCGGATCGCCGCCCGCTCCTCCGGCCCCAGATCATCCGGGTACAGATGCGGCCTGTCGCAGCAAACCTCCGCCACGGTACAGCCCATCGCTGCCATCGACCGCAGTGCCCGCTCCCACGGCCAAAGCATATACGTATTGGTGAGGCATCCAAGTTCATATGTACGCATAGTAACCTCCTAATCGTTGGGTGTTACGAAGGGGGGAACGGCCTCCGGCGGCCCAAGGGCTCTGCCCTTGGGGAACCCGGGAAGGGCGTTGCCCTTTCCAAACCCATGTTGAGCTCACGCGCGGGTGGGGGAAAATAATCATTAAGGGTTAGCCTCTGCGTGAGCAGTCATGGGTTTCGAAAGGGCAACGCCCTTCGCGGGGTCCAGGGGCAGAGCCCCTGGCGTTCCCCCGTTCCCTCTCACTCCTACCCCTTCATCCCGCTCATCACATACCCGTTCACATACAGCCTTTGCAGCGACGCGAACAGCACCAGCGGCGGGACGATGCAGATGGTGGCTATGGCCATGAATTTGTAGGGTTCTAGCATGGTGTCAAAGTTGAGGGAGGCTATGAGCTTCACCGAGAGCACCATGATGTCCGGAGAGCTGGAGGTTACCTGGGGCCAGAGCACGGAGTTGAAGTTGTTGATGAAGGATAGGGTTAAAAGCGTCATCAGCGTGGGCTTGGCCAAGGGGGTGTAAATCTGCCACATTATGCGGAAATAGCCCGCGCCGTCGATTTCCGCGGCGGAAAACAGGTCGCGTGGCATTGACATGAAGCTCTGGCGGATCAGGAAAATGCCAAAGCCTGTGAATACAAAGGGGAGGATCATCGCGCCGTAAGTGTTGATCAGGCCCATTTTCTGTACGATGACGAACAGCGGCACCAGCATTACGCATGCGGGCAGCATGAACGTGGCCATGACGATCGCGAAGAGGAACGACTTGCCCGGAAAGCGCAGGGTTGCGAACGCGAAGGCCGCGGGCGTGGAGGAGAGCACTTGCAGCACCGCGATGCCGCCCGCGACGATGACGCTGTTGAGCGTGTGGCGCGGCAGGCGGAGTCTAGTGATCACGTCTGCGTAGTTGGCCCACTGCGGGTTCGGGAAGAAGATGCGCACCGGCCGCTCGAAGTACGTCTCAATGTTCTTGAGCGAGCCGACGATCATCCAGATCAGCGGCCAGAGGAACACCAGACCCGCAATCGTCAGGATTAGGTAGCGCACGATTATCCCCAGTGTGCTTCGCTTATTGCTCATAGTACACCCACCTTTTCTGCACGGTCCACACCAGCGCCGTGAAGATGCCGATCAGGATCAGCAGCACCATCGACATCGCCGAGGCAAGGCCCGCGTTGAACTCCACAAACGCCGTGCGGTATATGAAGTACACCAGTGTCGTCGTCGCGTAGCCCGGCCCGCCGCCGGTGATGATGTAGACCGGCTCGTACAGCTGGAACCCGCTGATGATCATGTTGATGAAGAGGAAGAACGTCGTCGGCGATAGGAGCGGCACGGTGATGCGCGTCAGGCGCTGCCACGCGTTCGCGCCGTCGACAATCGCGGCCTCGTCATAGCTGGAATCCAGCGATTGCAGCCCCGCCAGGAAGATCAGCATGTTGAATCCCACCGTCTTCCAGATCAGCACGACCGAAACAGAGATACGCGCCATCCACGGGTCGGTCAGCCAGCGCACCGGGTTGAAACCCATTTGGCCAAGCAGGTAGTTGAAGTAACCCTTCTGCGTGTTGAACAGGTCCAGCCACACAAACGAGATTGCCGTCATCGACACAATTACCGGCACGAAGAACACCGTTCGGTAGATCACCTTGCCGCGCGGAATTCTGTCCAGCAGGATCGCCAGCGCAAGCCCGATCACAATGGAGATGGGCGAGCTGAGCAGCACAATAATCATCGTCGTCGCAACGCTGCTGCGCGGCGCGGTCGCGTTCAGGACCTTCGCCCACTGTTGGAAGCCGACAAACTTGGGCGTTGAAATCATGTTCCAGCGGGTAAAGGAGAGCACGAGCGCCCAGCCCGCCGGCACCAGCACGAACACGATCATAAAGACCAGCGCCGGCATCAACAGGCAGTATGCTGCCGCCCCTTCCCGGGCTCTCCTGGTTTTCAGCAGGCTGTGCATCGCCTCTCCCCCATTTCGCTATGCTTTGAAGTTGCGGAAGAATTCTTGGCTCTCGATCAGTGCCGGCACGGGGTCCAGCGCGCAGGAGTACAATTCCAGCATCAGCGGCTCTTCGTAGTCGATATCCGCGATGGCGTCAAGCGTCTCCTTCCACGGGATTGACCCGCGGCCGGGCACCAGGTGGTAGTGCTTATGCCGCTTCATGTCCTCCACATGGAAATTGCCAATATGACGACCAAGCTTGCGGATCGTGTCTCCAATCGGGTAGCGCTCCCAGTCCAGGTGGCCGATGTCCACGCAGACCTTCAGCCAAGGGCTTTTGATCTCATGGATCAGTTCGAGCATCTCATCGTCGGTCCCAAAGATGCCTCCGATGCCCGGCATTTCCAGCGTAACAAGAATCTTCTTTTCCGCGGCGTAGTCGCATACCTCGCGGATACCCTCCAGGCACCAGCGGTATGCGTCGTCCGGGTCCACGTTGGTGCCGCCGGTGACGGTATCCACCTTCGTCGCGCCGAGGTCCGCCGCCATCTTGATGACCTTCTTCACATAGTCGATGCGCGCGCGGCGAATCTCCGGCGACCCAGCGGTAAACGTCGGCTGGATGCCGTTGGGGTCCGGGAAGAAGTGCGGGCGCTTCGGCCGGTCGCGCCAGTAGGTCAGGCCGATGGAATTGGGATCGACATGGATCGCATCCAGGCCCGTGATCGTCAGTCCCAGCGAATCGCACAGCGCGCGGATGCGGGCGCGGTCTTCTTTGTTGTAGTCGTCCGGGTACATGTGCGGCCGATCGCACATGATCTCCACATATTTCAGCCCCGTCGCGGCAATGCCGCGCAGCGCTTCTTCCAGCGGCGCGAACATGAACGCGTTGGACATGCATCCCAGTCTAATCGCCATATCGGTTCCTTTCCTGCCGCTCAGCGGCATGCGGATAAGTAATTCAGGCTCTCCTTGAGCGCGGGCGCGGGGTCCAGCGCATAAGGGTACAGTTCCAATAGCGCCGCGCCTTCGTAGCCGATCTTGTCGATCATGGAAAGGCACGCGGCCCAATCGATTACGCCTCTGCCGGGGATTAGGTGATAATGCTTGTGGCGCTGCATGTCGTCGATGTGGAAATTGCCGACATAGCGGCGCAGCTTCCAGATGGTATCGGGGATGTTGTAGCGCTCGCATTCCAGGTGGCCGATGTCCACGCAGCACTTGAGGTTTGGTGAGCCGACCTCATCAATCAGCCAGATCATCTCGTCCGGCGTGCCGTACATCAGCTGGCCCGACAGCTCCAGCACCAGCGTGACGCCTCTCTGCTCTGCATACAGCGCGCACTCGCGGATGCCGGCCAGCGCGTTCTTCGCCGCCACATCCGGTTCGCCGGTGACCTCGCCCGTGAAGGTTTCCACCTTCGTGACACCCATCTCCGCCGCCATGTCGATGACTTTCTTCACGTAGTCGATGCGCGCCTTTCGCAGCTCCGGCGACGCGTTGGTAAACATCGGCTGGTTGCCGTTGGGGTCGGGATAGAAGTGCGGGCGCGGAATGCGCTCCTTCCAGTAGGTCAGGCCAATGGAATCGGGGTTTATGTGGATGGCGTCCAGCCCCACAATCGTCAGCCCCAGCTCCGCACACAGCGTCTTTACGCGCTGTCGGTCCACGGCCGAGAAATCATCCGGGTACATATGCGGCCGGTCACACATAATCTCCACATTGCGGAAACCACTCTCCGCAATGCCGATCAGCGCATCCTCCAGCGGCGCGAACAGGTACGCGTTGGTCATACAGCCAAGTTGAAAAGCCATGCTCCTCCTCCTTTGGCGGCCGCAAAAACGGGCCGCGGGCGTTGATCGCGCGCGGCCCGCTGGGTGGAATTAGTCGTTCACGGATTCCATGATCTCGTTGCCCTGCACGGTCAGCTCCTCAATCACCTGTTCCGGCGTGATCTGGTCCAGCCACATCTGCTCAAGCAGCTTGTCCTTCAGCGTCCAGATGCGCTCGCAGCCGTTGATTGCGACGGTCCAGCCGTAGGTCTTGATCGCCTCGGCGACCATCTGCAGCCCCTCGCTAATGCCCGCATTCAGCGACATCCGCGCCGGGAGGCCCTGGGTGTAGGTGCGCATGCTATCCTCAGAGCAGATATAGCTCAGCAGCTTGTACGTCTCCTCGGGGTACTTGGTCGACGCGCTGGCGACCCAACTGCCGCCCAGCTTGGTGCCATGCTTGCCGCTGGGGCCCGCAGGCATCGGGGCGACGCCGACATTCATGCCGGACTCGATGAACGTCTTGATCGTGCCGGCGTAGGTGACATGCATCATCGCTTCGCCGTTGGTGAACAGCGACATGCCCTGGGTGAACACGTTCTGCGGGTTCGCCGGTTCCGGCTGCGGGATCAGGCCGTCATCCAGCATGCCCTTCCAGTACTTGAGCATCTCCAGCATGTTGGGGTTATCGGTGCCGATGCTGCCATCCGCCAGCACGATCGGCGCATCCCACGCGTCGAAGTAGCCGATGCCGACCCAGTCGGTCTGGATGGGCGAGGACATGCCCCACACCTTCTTGTCCGCGGTAGAGAGCTTCTCCACGCCGACTTCCATCGCGTTCTTCAGGTCCTCAAACGTCCAGTCCGCGCTGGGGTATTCCAGGCCCGCGGCGTCGAACAGGTCCTTGTTGAAGTACAGCACGCCGCCGTTGATGTCGTAGGGCAGGCCGTAGAGCCCGTCGCCCTTCTGGAAGTAGGCCAGCATCGCGCTGTCGAAATCATCCAGGTTCAGCGCTGCATCGTCCTTCGCGTAGGGAGCGATGTCCATCAGCAGATCGTTCTCCAGCCAGTACGCGCCGTAGCCGGGCACAAACTCCCAGATGTCCGGCAGCGTGCCGGAGGCCGTCTCCGCAAGCTTCTTGGCATAGTGGCCGGAGTAAGCAACGCGCTCCACCTCGACCTTGATATTCGGGTTGTCCTTCATGAACTGGTCGATCAGCACCTCCAGCGGTGCAAAGCGGCTGTCGCCGAAGTAGGTGCAGATGCGCAGGGTGATCGTGTCGTCCGCCAGCGCGGTCGGTACGGCCGCCAGCACGCAGGTGCAAAGAAGCGCCAGGGTGAGACTAAGAGCGCAGATCCGTTTCATGGTCCATCCTCCTTCACTTATCTGGGTCCTCTACCCAATGTCCCAGCCACATCCAAGCAGCAAGAACATTTCGCCAAAACCGACAAGTTCCGCGTGTTTTCTATGTCCATACTATACGCCTTTTGTGCTGAAAGTCAATAGTATTCGTAAAAATATTTTCGAAAATTTTTCTGGAAAGAAAAGCCGAGGAAGCATTTTCCGCTTCATCGGCTGGCTTCTTGTACTTCTCCTTGATCAGACAGGATGGATAGAATGGGCGCCTGTATGTTTTCCTTTAGCAGCTGCTTGGCGGTAGTTGGGTCCTTTTTTTGCAGCATATCGATGATCGCCGCGTGGGTCTTCACAATCGTCTCGCCCGAGCGGATCACATAGTACTCCGCACCGACCGCTGCGCAGATGTTCAGCAGCGGCATCTGGCTGATCATCTCCATGAGCCGCATGTTTCCGCTAAAGGACACCAGCGTCTTGTGAAACTCATTGTCCAGCTCCAGGCTCTCCTTGATTCGCATGTCGCGGATCGTTTGGTCCAGTTGATGGTTGATTTCCAGCATTTTCCGCACTTCCGCAGGCGCAATTCCCTTACCCTGGCAGATGGTTTCCGCCGCAAGGGATTCCAGCGCCAGGCGGATGTTGGTATACTCGATCGCGTCACGCTTGCTGATCTTGGTGACAAACGCACCTTTGCGCGGGATGATCTGCACCAGGCCCTCCTGCTCCAGGCGGAGCAGCGCTTCCTTAATCGGCGTGAGGCTGACATCCAGCTGCGCAGCGATGTTGTTGTACAGCAAACGATCCCCTGGCTTGAGTACGCCGGTGAGAATCTGATCGCGCAGGATAGAGAATACGGTCTCGCCCAATGTTGCGTGTTTCATATCCATATTGTAGCGGTGAGGCTACTCCTTGTCAAGGATGTGATCGCATTTTTTCGAAAATTCGTGCCATCACACCAAGTTCATCCTATTCTGCCAAATACTTGCGCAAAATGGTCAGTACCTCCGCGATATCCAGCGGCTTGCCGATATGATCGTTCATGCCGGCGGCCAGACACTTTTCGATGTCCTCCTGGAACACGTTGGCGGTCATCGCGACGATCGGGATCGTCTTCGCGCGTGGGTTCTTCTCCTCGCGGATGCGGCGCGTGGCCTCCAGGCCGTCCATCTCCGGCATTTGCATATCCATGAAGATCATGCCGTACCGCTCCGGCGTATTCTGGAATGCGGCGACCGCCTCCACGCCGTTCTCCACACAGTCAATCGTCAGCTCGGTCGGCTCCAGCAGCGCCAGCACGATTTCCCGGTTGATCTCCACGTCCTCCGCCAGCAGGATTGCGCGCCCGGCGAAGCAGTCCATCTCCTTGGCCGGCGCCTTCACGGCATCCTGCGCGTGGTCGAGGCCCAGGCACTCGTTGATGCAGCTGGCGATGTTGGAGGCGTACAGCGGCTTGGGCAGGAATTTGTCCACACCGGCTGCCTTGGCGTCGGTTTCGATGACGGCCCACTCGGTGGCGGACATCATGATGACGACGGATTTGCTCGCCTCGCTGCTCTTGATGCGGCGCGACAGCTCAATGCCGTTCATGCCCGGCATCTTCCAGTCGACAAAGTAAACGTCGTACGGGCCTTTCCTTGCAATCATCCGCATGGCTTCCTCGCCGCCCTCCGCGGTATCGCAGGCAACACCGAATCGCTTGGTGATCTCCGCGAAATACTCGCGGGTCTCCGCCATGTCGTCCACCGCCAGCACGCGCATATTGCCCCAGTTTACGCCCGGCTCCAGAAGGCTCTCGTAGTTCTTCGCGCCGCGCCTGGCCTGGATGGTGAACGCGAACTTCGACCCCTTGCCCAGCTCCGATTCGATCCAGATGGTGCCGCCCATCATCTCCACGATCCGCTTGGAGATCACCAGCCCCAGCCCCGTGCCCCCGAACTTGCGGGAGATGCTGCTCTCGGCCTGCTCAAAGGATGTAAACAGCCGGGCCTGCTGCTCAGCGCTGACGCCGATGCCGGTGTCGGTCACCTCAATGCGCAGCGTGTACACGCCGTTCTCTTCGCTCACGTAGAAGGCATCCATCCGGATCGACCCTTGCTCGGGCGTGAACTTGACGGCATTGGACAACAGGTTGGTGATCACCTGCGCTAGCCGCTGGTCGTCGCCAATCAGCGTGCGCGGAATCCTCTGGTCAACGTGCACCGTGAAGTTCTGGCGCTTCTCATCGATGCGGAAGCCCATGACATTGGTCACGCGCTGCAGCGTCTTTTCAAAGTCGAACTCAGCGGGTGAGAGGTCAAACTTGTTCGCCTCGATCTTGGACATATCCAGGATGTCGTTGATGACGCCCAGCAGGTGCGTGGACGCCTCCTCAATCTTGTCAAAGGCGTAGTCCTTGCGCTCAGTATCGGTAGCGGAAAGACCGATGGAGGTCATGCCGATAATAGCATTCATCGGCGTACGCATCTCATGGCTCATGTTGGAGAGGAAGTCGCCCTTGGCGCGGCTAGCCTGTTCCGCCTTCTCGCGCGCCAGCTGAATCTCCGTCACGTCCGTGGTAACAATGATATAGCCGATCTTCCTGCCGTTCTTATCGATGAAATAGTTGGCAACGCCCTTGTAGAAGTGGTTGTTGTCAACCGCCTGGATCGACTCCGCCTCGCGCCCCTCGTGGAGTGCCTTAATCGGGCAGTACTTGGAGTCCATCGGGTAGATGCTATAGTCGCCGTACGGGGTACCGATGACCTCCTCCAGCGTCTTTTTCCGGAACGCGAGGCCCTCGTCGTTGATGTAGATCACGTTAAGGTCCATATCGGTGATGCACAGCGGGCTCTTCACGCTATCGACGATGCTATCCGCCATGTCGTCAAACGAGTCTGCCAGCGTGCCAAACTCATCCGTCTTCGTCGTGTGGAAGCGGAACTGGCGCTCGCCGGAGCGGAACTTGGAGATTCCCTTGATGAGGTGGGTAATGCTGCCCGTCAGCGAGGACGCCAGGCCGATCGCCACCAGCACGACGAAGATCAGCAGCCCCACCGTGACCACGACCAGCTGCAGCGACGTATCCGAAAGGTTCTCCGCGATGGTCGTCTCCAGCCGCGCTTCCGTCTCCGTAGCGGGGCGCGTGAAATCGTCCAACCCCGCGCCGATGGCCACAAAGCCAAAGCCACGCCGGGAGAATCCGTTCGCCTCAGACGGCGCGTACTGCCCAGTATAGTAGGGAATCGCACCGGCGGTGGTCAGCTTATACAGGCCGCTCCAGAGGATGTAGAACGAGCCGGAGCCACCGTCGACGGTCAGGTCCATCCAGCCGGTGCACTGCGGCGCGTTGTTCAGGTACCGCCCGTCCAGACCGACCAACCCCAACTTCGTCAGCTCGGCCGCAGGCTTTTTGCTGCGTGATTGCTGGTCGAATGTCGGCCACTCCTTGACAAAGTCCTCCCACCTGCCAACGCCGCTTTGCTTCCATGCCTCATAAATGGATGTTTCCAGCCACGGAATCTGGGGATCGCCGGTTTCCGGATCGAATCCGACGATGGAATGGTGCCGGGGGTGGCAGATGCTGCGGCACTGATAGTCCCAGATAAACGCGTAGTTGCCCTCAAAGGCACTGGGAAGCTCCGTATACCGCTCATTCATCGGCGTCAGGTGGTCGACAAACTCCATGATATGGTCATGGTTGAGCGCAAACGTGACGTAGCCAATCACCGCGCCCGTATCATCCGTGACCGGCGTGGCCCAGCGGACAATGCCCTCAAACCGCTGGCCGTTCGGGTTTTCCATGCCGGCATACGCCTGCGCCTCCGGCGCGTACTCAATATCATAGCCGCGATCCGACGCCGCCTTCGCGACAGTGCCCGGCGCATACATGCCGATATAGTTCGACCCCACATACGCGCCGATCACATCGGACACGTATATCTCGCCGGGCTTTAGGCCCTCAAGCGCGCCATAGTACGTCTCCGCCTTAACATACGTGTTTTCCCGAAGAGACACGTTTACCTTTTCCGCGCTCAGGGGGTAGTTCACCTTGGTCGAATTGGGCGAGACGTATTTCACCAGTTCGTTGCCATCCAAGTCGATGAAGGCAATCTCATCGTACAACGGCACGTTATCATATAGGAAAGTCTCGGGCTGCCGGGAATGGAAGCCGTCCATGTCGTTGTTCTCGCTGTTGGTGGACCTCGCCCCCGGGTTGGTCTCATCGGGCATCTCTACGGGCACCCAGTGGCTACCATCCGCAGAGAGAACCCACTGGCTCTGCCGGATCAGCCTGCCGGTCTTGGCCTCCACAAACTGGCGGTATGCCGCCTCAGACGGCTCAATGCCGGCCAGGTAGCGGATATCGTCGTCACGCTCATAGAGAAAATTTGCGACATCTTGCGCGGTGTCGGTCGTCATCCGCTCGATGTTTTCCACTGCGCTGGCGTTTAGCGCGGCAGACGAATCCTCCACCGCGATCTGCCTTAGCAGACTGCCCAGCGCAACAATCTGGTGCCACGCGACAATCGTCAGCAGCACCAGCGGAATCACCTTCACAACGAGAAAAATGATTATCAACTTCGCCCGCAGTTTGAGCCCCAGCCTATTCAACAAACGATCAAATGCTGCGCTCAGGGGAGCCATCAACTTTTTCATTGCCCTACTCTGCCTTCTCAACGTGGTGACACGATATACAGTCAGTACCTTAAATATGGAGTATAGCACAGAAAAGCGCAGAACGGAAGAGAGAGGTTTTGGAGGGGGCGGGATAGGGGGAGTTTTCGTATCCCATCATCGCGCAGACCATGATTTTTCTGATGAGCTTGGCCCAGTTCCATGGTATACTGACACCACAGGCGTGCACCTATAGAAACAAATTAACGGAGGCGATACCTCTTGAACCATGAAAACGCACACGCATGGGGCGTGCAACCCTTCTGGTTCTGGAACGGAACCATTCAAGCGGACGAAGTGGTAAGGCAAATCCGCAGCATGAAGGCGCACGGCGTGCGCGGTTTCTTCCTCCATCCACGGCAAGGGATGGACCTGCCGTACATGTCTGACCGCTTTCTGGAGATGGTCGGCGTAGCCGTAGATACAGCGCGGCATGAGGCAATGGACCTGTGGCTCTACGATGAGTATCCCTACCCCAGCGGCGTGGCGGGTGGGGAACTATTGCTGAACCCAGCATACACCGCGCGGGTGCTCAAGAGCGATGTGTTTGATGCGCAGGGCCATGTGGAACGGCTGTTGCCCTGGGGCAAGGTGCTGTTTGCCCGCGCGTATCGCCTCCAGAACGGCACGGTGCTCTGGCAAAACTGTATCGACCTTCGGGAAAAAATCGGCATCGTCTATGACCGTGAAATCCTCCAGCCGGTTGGCCTCTCCTCCTACAATCAAAAGCGCTTTTTCACAGGGGAGCATGCAAAGAAGCTGTGGTGGGACGCACCCGAAGGCGATTGGCGCGTGTTCCTCTTCTGCGAATGTGAGATGGGCGACTTTAAGTATTTCGGCGGTTTTGTCGACCCCGTCAACCCGGATGCCATGCGGGAATACCTTCGCCTGACCCATGAACGCTACTACCGTGTGTTTCCGGAAGCCTTCGGACCGGTGATCAAAGGCATCTTTACGGATGAAACCGCGCCGATGGGCCATCACCCCATGTGGTCTCCGCTGATGCCGGAGCTGTTTCACGCGCGCCATGGCATTGATCTGATCGAGCGCCTGCCCGCGTTCCTCACCGCTACAGACGGCGACGACGCAAAGTTCCTCTACGATTACCATGACACGCTGATCCGCGCGTTTGTTGACAGCTATGACCGTCCTATCCGCCAATGGTGCGAGGCGCACGGCGTTGGGTATGTCGGGGAGAAAGTGCACATGCGCAGCGAACAAATCCGGTACATGCACATCCCGGGCATTGACAGTGGCCATGTCAAAGCAGGCGGGCGGCCGCCTGTGCAGCAGGATCGCCACCGTGCCAACCCCAAGACGGCTGCGTCATATGCGCACTTCACCGGCGATAACACCGCACTATGTGAGGCCTATCATTCGCTGGGCTGGGATGCGACGCTTCGCGACATGCGCTGGATCGCTGATTGGCTGGGTGTGCAGGGGATCAACCTGCTGGTGCCGCATGCCTACTACTACACGGACGATAGCCTGCGCAAATACGACGCGCCCCCCTCTGCGTTCGAGAGCATGCCCTGGTATGCGCACAACACGCTGCTGACCGCACACGTGGAGCGCATGGGCGAACTGACACGCAATGGAAAGCGGGCTGTACAAGTGTTGGTCGCCGACTCTGCCGGCGTAGCATATGCCTACCGGCCGGGGGAACACGCCGAGCCCTCCATGCGCTGCCGTCTGGAGCATGCGCTCAGCACCCACCACATCGACTATTACCTCATCGACCGTGATTTGCTGTCAGAACTGACGGCCATAGACGGGTTGATCCACCTGCGTGGCGAGACTTTCCGCGCGCTATTGCTGCCAGATATGCCGCTTGCCGAGCAGGAAGCACTGGCCGCTGCAGAATGCATAGCGCAAAGTGGAGGGCTTGTTATCGCTGTTGGCCGGGTGCCTGTGCGAAACATCACCACCGGAGAAATGCTCGAAAAGGGTTTCCCCGGTTGCCAGCATGCGCCGTCGCCCGAAGATTGCGTGCGCATGCTGCGCGAGTGCATGCCGGATACACACCGCATCACGCTTGGTGGGCAGGACTGCGCGGATATCCTGGCCGCGCGGTTCGAATGGGAAGGGGCCAGCTGGCTCTACGCCGTAAACCTCGGACGTGAGCAACACACCTGCCAGCTGTCGCTCGCGGATACAGCAGATGCCCCTATCGCGCTGGTGGATACGATAACTGGCGAAGCTGTACGCGTGGAAGGCACTGCGTCATCTTTCCAGCACCGCTACGCACCCTTTGCCTGCGCGCTGTTCCGCACTGGGGCCGCGTCCCCGCCCCTCCCCCTCCCTGGCCAAATCCACATTGACCCCTGGACCGAATACACCTGCATGCCGAAAACCGCCAATCTTTTCCGCATGGGCATATGGGATGCCGACCTGGGCGGCAACCATGTCCGCGTGGATTCGCTGCCCGTCATCAACCAGCTGACAGTCACCCGATCCAGGATTGAGGCGATTGAGCAATCCGATTTCGGCTGTGTTAAGCGGTTGCAGTTTCCTTCCATGGTGCTGCGCTATGCGTTCCGCTTTGTCAACCAATATGATGGCCCCGTTCGGCTTGTCATGGAACCGGGCAGCATTCGCGGCACTCATACGATCTCGCTGAACGGTCAGCCTGTGCCAGCCCCGCTGGAAACTCAGTTCATCTTCAAGCGGACAAACCTGGTCTGCGACATCACAGAGCTTTTGCAGCCGGGTGAAAATGTGCTCACTGTGGATGTGCAGGCAGCGCGGGACGATGACGGGGTGGTCAACCCGCTCTACTTGGCGGGGGATTTTGAAGTGACGAGCGAAGCGGGCGAATGGAGAATACTGCCGCCACGCCGCCAAGCATCACCGATGGCACTGCAGGACACAGGCTATCCGTTCTTCAGCGGGGTGATGGACTATGATCTGACCGAACTTTTTCAGGCAATGGCCGGAGAACGCGCCGAAGTGGTGATCGACGACTGGCGCTTTGAGCATTGCGCCGAGCTTCTCCTCAATGGTGTTTCTCAGGGTGCGGTGGCGTGGCAGCCCTACCGCTGGACCGTGAACATTCCATCGGACGTGCAGGCTGTTTTGCGGGTCCATGGTACCATGCTTGCTGCGTATGAAGGTGCGTGGTTTGATCAGGACGCGCATCAAAACATCTTTCTGCAAAGGGCCGAGGGATAGCCGGTATTGCAGATCGCGACAAAACCTGCTATATTCACGAAAAAACGAAAGAAGGCCAACACATGCTCGTCTTCAACATGGACGTTCACGATATAGCCCACAAGGAAATCATTGAGTTTGCGGAGACACAGGCGGTTACCGGGAGCGTTCGCAAGGAGTACATTGTCGCGCAGCTGCTGCAGGACACCAATGTACTGGCCGCGATATGCGAGGAGGCGAGCCATGTTGGCGATAGCTTGCGCGCCGCCGCACTTCAGGATATTCAGGCCCTTATGGCGCCTCCCGATGCGCCAAACAAGCTGCTTGATACGTATGTGCCTTCCGCGCAGCGCAGCATGCACTTTGCCGAGTACCAGCAGTCGCTGGAAGCCATCGTCGCGGCGGAGACGTGCGAGGCAATGCTCGACGGCATCATCGCACACTACAAGACGTTTGGCGGCGGAAAGAGCGCGCGGTACATCACCTTTCGCTGGGAAAAGGGGCTGCGCGGCATCGAAAAGCCGGACGATATCTCACTCGCACAGCTGTTCTGCCTGGCAATCCAGAAGCAGGAGCTGATCGACAACACCGTCGCATTCCTCCATGGACTGCCCGCAAACAACGTGCTGCTGTATGGCAACAGCGGGTGCGGGAAATCGTCGATGGTAAAGGCGATCATCAACGAGTATTACCGGGACGGGCTGCGGCTGGTGCAGATCCGCAAGGAGGACCTGGCCGAACTTCCGCTGCTGCTAAGGCAAATCAAGGACAAAAAGTTCCGCTACATCATCTTCATGGACGATCTGTCCTTTGAGAGCGACGATTTCGGCTACAAAACCCTCAAGACGATTCTGGACGGCAGCGTAGAAAAGCAGCCGGGGAACATTGTCTTTTACGCGACCACCAACCGCCTCCACCTCATCAGCGAAACCTGGGCCGAGCGCAAGGGGGATGAAGTCCACGTCAGCGATACAAAGAACGAAAAGATGTCCCTCTCCGAGCGGTTCGGCATCCGCATTTCGTTTCTGTCACCGGGACAGCGGGAGTACCTGGAGATCGTCGAGGGAATTTTATCCGGCCGGGGCATCCACATGACGGATGAACTGAAGGCCGAGGCGCTGAAATGGGCGTGGCAATGCAACGGCATGTCCGGCCGAACCGCTACGCAGTATGTCCACACCATCGTGGCCAAGCTGGCGCGGGGCGATTTCTAACCCGGGTAAGCAAACAAAGGGACTGTCGTGACAAGAATGAAGGAACGCCAAGGGGCTCTGCCCCTTGGATTCCCGGGAAGGGCGTTGCCCTTTCCAAACCCAGCATTTCGCCTCACGGCGGGATGCTTTCTGCGAATATAAGGCATCCCGCCCACAGGCGAAAAAGTCGGGATTCCAAAGGGCCGAAGGTCCTTTGGCAGGGCCTGGGACAGCGTCCCAGCGTTCTGTCTCCTTACCGCGACAGCCCCTTGTTTCTACCCTTCTCACATCACACAACTGCCAACGCCACCGCCCCCAGCAGCAACACCGCGCCCAAGACCAGCGTGCGGGTAGGGTTCGCGGGCGCTGGCGGTGGGCCTTCTGCGGCTTTTCGCGCGACAAACCGCGTATCGCCCTCTTTCTCCGCGTTCGTCGCGGAGGCCTTTCCAAATGACAGGCGCATCTTGGGCAGCGCGTCTCGTTTTTTGAGCCATACAAACGCCCCATAGTCCAGGTACACCACCGCCGCAAAGAGCAGCGCGTCGGACGCCATGTTGCGCCAGCTGATGCGGAAGAACACCAGCAGCACCAGTGCAACGCACACAGGAAAGACCAGGATAAGCCCCTTGTTGCGCCACAGCAGCGCACAGCACAGCGCAAGGGCAGCCAGCATGACCGCCACAAACAGCAAGGCCGAACCTTCAATCGCAGCCATAGCGCCGCCTACACGTGGTTCTTGGGGTCTGCCGCGTCCGAGAACGCGTTGCCGACCACATAGAACGAAATCGTAATCGCGGAGACGACAATCGCCGGGAAGATCAGCTGATAGCGCAGCGTGCGGCTCATCATCTGCGCGCGCCCCGCATTGATCAGGTTGCCCAGCGAGGGCATGTCCACCGGCACACCCAGCCCGCAGTAGGTCAGGAACACTTCATCGCCGATGACTGCGGGGATCGAAATCGCCATCTGCAGCATCACCACGGAGACCAGATACGGCAGCAGGTTGCGCACGATGATCCGGAATGTTGACGTGCCCAGGCAGCGCGAGACGAGGTTGTAATCGCGGTCGCGCAGGATCACGATCTGATTGCGGATCAACCGTGCCGTCCCCAGCCAACCGACCACCACCATCGATATGATGATCGTGGACAGCCCGGGTCGGAGGATGTAGGAGATCATGATCAGGATGATCGTGCGTGGGATGTTGTCGACGATGTTGTACATCTCGGTCAGGAATCTATCCAGCCTGCGCACATAGCCCCATAGCACCCCGACCGTAATGCCGAGGATTGTGTTGCTGAGCACGACAATCACACTGATCAGCAGCGATGTGCGGGTACCGGCCCATACGCGTGCCCAAAGGTCCTGGCCGATGGAATTGGTGCCGAACCAGAACTCGCTATCCGGCGACCGGTTGCGGATGTGCATGCCGTCTTCATTGTTGATCAGCTTCGGGTCCCTCTGCCCGGGCAACAACGGTTGAATGAACGTGAATGCGACAAGGAGGATCAAAAAGAAAATCAGCACGCGCGCGAGCTTGTTCCTCCAGAAGACGTTCAGCGTGCTGCGCCAGTACGAGTAGTTCGAGTAGCCGATGTGCTCCGCCGCGCGCTCGTTAAACTCCGCACGCACAAACAGCGCGTCATCCGCCACCGTAACCTGCTCAATCAGCTGCCGCTCAATTGCCGCGCCGACCCGCTTTAACTTCTTGTCTTTCACATACCAGCTCATCAGCGCTCACCCTCCCCTTTCACAAAGCGGATTCGCGGATCGATCAGCATCATCAGTATGTCGCCCAGAAAGAGCCCAATGATCCCGATGGATGAATAGATCAGCACGAGCGCCTGCACCATCGTGTTGTCCTGCCGCTTAATCACGTCGATCAAAAGGCCACCCGTGCCAGGCACAGAGTACAGCGACTCCAGGTAGATCGACCCCACGACTGTCAGCAGCAAATTGCTGGGCAGCAGCTGGATGATCGGCACAAACGCGTTGCGGAACACGTGCCGGGTCATGATGCTCTTTCCGGACAGGCCCTTCGCGCGCGCCAGCTGCACGTAGTTCTGGTTCATCTGGTCCATCATGTAGCGGCGCGTCCACACGGCGTAGCTGGCCGTCGACCAAAGCGACAGCGAGAGCACAGGCAGTATCCAGCTGATGTACTTCGACTTGGAAAACAGGATGGGCAGCCCCAGCAGGCCTGACAGATAGATCTGTATAAACAGATAATAGATGACAATGGGTACGGCGTTGACCAGCACGACAAACCCAGTGCCCAGGTTATCGATCCAGCCGCCTTTTTTGCGCGCCATTAGAATACCCAAAGGAATGCCCATCACCAGCGACACAAGCAGCGATAGCAGCCCGACCTTCGCGGAGATTTCAAGCTTGGGCATGATGATCTGGGTGATCGACCGGCCCTCCAGGTATATCCAGGATGTACCTAGGTCGCCGCGCAGCAGCGATCCGTAAAACCTAAACAGCTGCACGATGACAGGCTGATCCAGCCCACGGGAGTGAAGCCGCTGCGCAATCGTCTCGGGGCTGAGCTTATCCCAGTTCGCGCCCAAGTAGCCCTCAATCGGCATCAGCCGCAGCAGGATGAAGATCGTCGTGATGATGATAAACAGGCTGACCAACGCGCCAAGCAGCCGTTTGAGCGTATACTTGAGCATGTATTGCCTCCGAATGGGACCGCGCCAGAGAGGGCATATGCCCTCTCTGGCGCGAAAGCGTAGAGGGTCACGGGCCGTAGCCCGGCCCGTGCGGGTTGGAGGGCGCGAGGGTTAGTCGTTTGTGGCCGCCAG
>JAVBQK010000082.1:0-3518 GCA_031549105.1 Eubacteriales bacterium | reverse complement strand
GGCCAGCCTCCTGGACCACCGACATTTCGCCTCACGGCGGGCTGCATTCTAATATATAGAGCATAACCCGCCCGCAGGCGAAATGTTGGGTTTGGAAAGGGCAAAGCCCTTCCCGGGGGTCCAGGGGGCAGAGCCCCCTGGCGTCCTCTTCCCGTTCCCGTGAAGGCGGTGTGACATTGGCCAAACGCGATTATTACGAGGTGCTCGGCGTTGACAAGAACGCGTCGGAGGAGGAGATTAAGTCCGCCTACCGGCGCAGAGCGAAGGAAAGCCACCCCGATTTGCACCCGGACGACAAGGCCGCCGAGCAGCGATTCAAGGAAGCCAACGAAGCATATGAAGTGTTGTCCGATGGCAACAAGCGCGCGCGCTACGACCAGTTTGGCCACGAAGGGCCGAACATGGGCGGGGCGGGCGGATTTGACTTTGGGGGCGGATTTGGCGGGTTCTCGGGGTTTGATAGCATTTTTGATACGTTCTTTGGCGGGGGCGGCCAGGGCGGCCGCCAGCGGAACGGCCCTGAGCGCGGCGCGGATTTGCGCTACGACATGACGATTACATTCGAAGAAGCGGCGTTCGGCGTGCGCACGGAGTTCAAGTTCCAGCGCAGCGAGAACTGTGAGGCCTGCAAGGGCACCGGCGCGAAGGAAGGCACATCGCCCAAGAAGTGCACTACCTGCAACGGCACGGGTTCGGTACGCGTGACGACCAACTCGCTTTTCGGTCAGGTGGTGACACAACGGCCCTGCACCACATGCAACGGTACGGGGCAGATTATCGTGGACCGCTGCCCCAAGTGCGGCGGGGGCGGGCGGACACGCGCCACACGCACCGCGACGATCAACATCCCGGCGGGCATAGACAACGGTCAGGTGATCCCGATGAACGGCCAGGGAGAGCCGGGCACGCGCGGCGGCCCTGCGGGCGATCTGTATGTTTACATCACTGTGAAAACGCATAAGCTCTTTAAGCGGGATGGGTTCAATATTTACTGCGAGATGCCGCTTTCGTTCACGCAGGCGGCGCTGGGCGGCGAGATTGAGGTCCCCACGCTCGAAGGCCCGATGAAGCATCACGTGCCTGAGGGGACGCAGAACGATGCTGAGTTCCGGTTCCGGGGCAAGGGCATCCAGATGCTGCGCGGGAACGGCAAGGGTGATCTGTATGTCAAGGTGCGCGTCGATGTGCCGCGCAGTCTGTCCGACCGGCAGAAGGAGCTGCTCCGCCAGTTCGAGGACTCGCTCACCGGCAAGGAGTACGAGGGCAGAAAGTCGTTTTTTGACCGGATGAAGGACTATTTCACGTCATGATATAACGCCCCCGCAAAGGAGGTTCCACATGGACTGGATTGAGATCACGGTCAGCACGAACACCGCCGGGGCGGATATGGTGAGCGAAATGATCATGCGCGCCGGGGCGCATGGCACGGCGATAGAGGACCGATACGACGCGCAGATGGACCTGGAAGGCCCCGCCAAGTGGGATATCCTGGACCAGGCGGTATTGGACGCGATGTCCGAGGACGTGCTGGTGCGCGGGTACCTGCCTGCGGATGCGGCGGCGGGAGAGCGCGTGGAAGGTCTGCGGCAGACCCTCGCGGAGCTGACGGAGGACCGAATTGGCTTTGACGCCGGGCCATTAAAACTTCTGCTCGCGAACGTTCGCGAGGAGGATTGGGCCGAAAACTGGAAGAAGTATTATAAGCCGTTCCGTGTGGGCGAGCGGCTGGTGGTCAAGCCCGTGTGGGAGACGTTTCCCGCTGAGCCGGGCGATCTGGTGATTGAGATCGATCCGGGCATGGCGTTTGGCAACGGCACACATGAGACGACCGCGATGTGCATGGCGCTGCTGGAGGGCGTGCTGAAACCCGGGGATACGGTGCTGGATGTCGGCACCGGGTCGGGCATTCTGGCGCTGGCGGCGGCGCTGTTGGGCGCGGGAAGCGTGCTGGGCGTGGACCTGGACCCGGTGGCGGTGCGCGTGGCGAATGAAAACATCGCGCGCAATGGGCTGGGAAGCGTTGTGACTGCGCAGGCAGGCGATCTGCTGGCTGGCGTGGCTGTGGTGGCCGATGTGGTCGTCGCCAACATCATCGCCGACGCGATCATCCTTCTGTCCGGAGCGGTGCGCGCGCATATCGCCCCCGGCGGCGTGTTTCTCAGTTCCGGCATCATCCGCGACCGCGAGGAGGACGTGCTGTCCGCGCTGCGGGACGCGGGCTTTATGGTAGAACACATCGAACGCAAGGGCGAGTGGATCGCCATCGTAGCGAGGGCATAGCATGCATCGATTCTTCTTTGATGAAACGCGCCGGGAGAACGACCGTGTGATCCTGGACGAGGCCGAGTCCAAGCACGCGCTGCAGGTGCTGCGCCTAAAGAAGGGCGCGCGCATCGTGCTGATGGACGGGCTGGGCGGCGTGTTCGAGGCGGAGATCACCGACGCGGGCAAGCAGCACGTCACGGCGGGCATCCTCTCGCCGCTGCCGGATCGCGAGGCCCGCACGCGCGTCACGCTATACCAGGGCCTGCCCAAGTCGGGCAAGCTGGACCTGATCCTGCAAAAATGCACCGAGCTGGGCGTGCATGCGGTGCAGCCGGTGCTCTTCTCGCGCAGCGTTCGCGAGCCGGGCAAGAACCCGGACAAGGAGCTGCAACGCCTTCGCCGCATTGCGCGTGAGGCGGCTAAGCAGTGTGGCCGGGGACAGGTGCCCATGGTCGGGCAGGTGCGCACCTTTGGCGAGATGGTCGACCGCATTCGCGGTCATGGCCTGGCGCTGGTGCCGTGGGAAGAGGCGCAGAGTGTGCGCATCCAGGATGTGCTGGGCGCACAGGCGCCGCTGGAGATTGCGCTGGTGATCGGGCCGGAGGGCGGCATTGCGCCGGAGGAAATTGAGCAGCTGACCGAAGCGGGTGCGAAGGCCGTGACGCTGGGTCCGCGCATTCTGCGCACGGAAACGGCCGGCATGGCGGCGCTGGCATCCGTACTCACGCTGACGGGGGACCTGTGATGCCCGGGACAGTCGCGTTTTGCACGCTGGGGTGCAAGGTCAACCAGTACGATTCCCAGGCAATGCTGGAACAGTTTGAACGCGCGGGCTATGTGTCCGCGCTTTTTTCCGATGTGGCGGATGTGTATGTGATCAATACTTGCACCGTCACTGGCACGGGGGACAAGAAGTCGCGGCAGATGATCCGACGCGCCGCGCGGCAGAACCCAGACGCTGCGATCGTGGTAACAGGCTGCATGGCGCAGCGCGCGGCGGAAAGCCTGCTGCTGCCGGGTGTGCGGCTGGTGCTGGGCACGCGGCGGCGCGGGAAGGTCGTGACGCTGCTGGAGGAGGCGCTTGCGGGCAATGCGCCGCTGATCGCCGTGGAGCCGCTGGAGGATGCGCCGTTTGAGGCGCTGACCGTGCATAGCAGCGAGGGGCATACCCGAGCGGTACTCAAGATCCAGGAAGGGTGTGAGAACCGCTGCGCATACTGCATCATTCCCAGCGTGCGCGGGCCGGTGCGCTC
>JAVBQK010000022.1:0-16963 GCA_031549105.1 Eubacteriales bacterium | reverse complement strand
CCTCTGCCGCTTCTGGCCGTAGGTAGACATACTCGTCCTTGCCGCGTGCGACCGGCACATCGGGCGTCACCAGAGTCTCCGGCTCGTACGTATACGCAAGCGGGCGCGACCGGTTCACCAGCATTAACACATCCGCAGGGTCGCCGCTGGGCGCAAGCTCCGCCGCCATCCCGGCAAATGCCGAGAAGAACGACAGCAGCAGCGCCACAGCGCGCACCTGAATGCCCATGAGGCGTCTCCCACCGGCACGGGCTGAAGCGGGCGCACCGCGCTGGCCCCAAGTACCGATAGCAATTTGTCAAGCCACGGCTGCGGCAAACGCACTGTCACCAGCGTGCCGTCAGCCTCGTACTGTTCCTCCAGGATTACCGCGCCGTCATGCAGCTGCGAGAGCAACCCGCCCTGCGCGAACGGGATCAGCAGGCGCACTGTGCGCTGGTCTGAGAGCACCTTCTTGGCGATCGCATCCAGCAGCGCTTCCATCCCCTCGCCCGTCTGCGCGGAAATGGGCACCCCGCCCTTGAGAAGGGGCGTTTCGGCCGCTTTGTCCATCTTGTTCAGCGCGTTCAGGATTGGCTTATCCCCCGCACCTAGCTCGCTGAGCACCTGCAGCACCACTTCGTTCTGGCGGTGCACATTCTCCGACGACGCGTCGTTCACGATGACAAGCAGGTCTGCCAGCAGCGCCTCCTCCAGCGTGGAGCGGAAAGCGTCCACCAGCGCGTGCGGGAGTTTGCGGATGAAGCCGACGGTGTCGACCAGCAGGAACTCGCCGCCCTCCGGCAGCGGCACGCGCCGCGTCACCGGGTCCAGCGTGACGAACAGCTTATCCTCCACCTTCACGCCTGCGCTGGAAAGGCGGTTGAGTAGCGTGGATTTGCCGGTATTGGTATAGCCGACCAGCGCGACGACCGGCACCGCGTTCTTCTCGCGCCGCGTGCGCTGAATCGTGCGCTGGCATGAAAGCTCCAGCACCTCGGCCCGAAGGTCGGAAAGGCGCTTGCGGATGCGGCGGCGGCTCATTTCCAGCTTGGATTCGCCCGGGCCGCGTGTGCCGATGCCCGCGCCAAGGCGCGAGAGCATCACGCCCTCGCCGATCAGGCGGGGCAGCTGGTAGGATAGTTGCGCCATCTCCACCTGCAGCTTGCCCGCGCGGGACTGCGCGTGCTGGGCGAAAATATCCAGGATCAGCGCGGTACGGTCCACCACTTTGACGCCTACAATGTTCTCCAGGTTCCGGATCTGCGCGCCTGTCAGTTCGTCATCGATGATGATCAGGTCGCAGTCCATCCCCTGTACATCCAGCGCGAGGCGCTCCGCTTTACCGCTGCCGATGTAGGTGGCGTTGTCCGGCTTGTCGCGCTTTTGCAGCAGCGTGTCAACAATCTCTGCCCCGGCGGTTTTCGCCAGTGCGCGTAGCTCCTCCAGCGATTCTTCGCTTTCGATGCCGACAAGAATTGCTCGCTCCGGCCGGTCAATGATCGCATCGCCCATGCTCTCCTGCATCAGGCGGTCGCTTTCGTCGATGCGCCGCATCCACTCGGCCTGCGGTATCTGCGAAATGGCGATGACGCCGGTCGTCTCCGGCTGCGGAATGCCGCCGACGCGCGCGCCCAGAAACGCCGCCTGGATGCCCGTCGCCCGCTCGCCCAGCACGCCGATGGCGGCCATCGCGTCCAGCTTCAGGCTTGTCAGCGCCTGCAGGTCTACATCGGAGAGGTCTGGCGCGCCGCCGGGATGCGTGTGTAGGCAGCGCACGCCGGACAGGCGCTGTAGGCTGCGGCGCAGGCGGACCTCCGGCAGCGGCACGCTGTCAATGTTGCCGACGGACACATCCAGGATGTCGCCCGCGCGGCTGATGTAAATCGATACCTCGCGCCGAATCTGCGCGGTGTAGCGTGTCAGCAGCGCTACCACCTCCGGCGGCGCAAAGAGGTCCTCGTCCAGTTCCATTGTATAGAGCGCCTCCATCTCCGTCAGGAGCGAGGCGCGAATGCCTTCCAGGTGTCCGTGTATCATTGTGTTCTCCTTGTTCTTCGTCGAAAACGGGGACTAAACCTCTCCGTGCGCGTGCCGCAGCAGTGCTGCTATCCCGTTCTGTCCCACGCTGTAGAGCGGGCCGACAGCGTTCAGCCGCGCGCCGTTGGTCAGCATGACGGCCGTGGTGCCGTCCCCCATGTCAATCCATGCCTCGCACAGTGCGCCGTATGCGCATCCCTGGTGCCCAAAGAACAACCCGTCCTTCGTGAACACGCCGGGCTCGGCGATGGCGATCCCCAGGCCCCGGCTGCCGGTGCAGGTCACGCTGCCGATGTTGTCCTGGCGGACGAACAGGTCCGGGTCGGTCTCCCGCAGCGAGCGGAAGACGCGCAGCAGGTTGGGCGCGGAAATCATCAGCTTGCCCGCGGGGATGTTGTAGTGAATGCGCGGGTTGGGCACCTCGTCCAGCGGCGAAGCGGCGATTTCCTGCGCGTTATACGCCAGGTGGTTGCCCGGCACGTTGTAGCAGTTCGCCATCCATTCCTTGTGGAGAATGCGCTGCGGGTGAAACGATGCATCGATGCCCAGCGGCGTGAAGAATTCCTGCCGGATGAAGTCGTCAAACAGCATGCCGGATGCCGTCTCCACCATCATGCCCACGACGCCCGCGCCCAGGTTGCTGTAGGAATACCGCGTGCCCGGAGCGTACGGGTAAAAGCTCTTTGACAGCAGCTCATCCAGCGGCATCGCGCTGGGCGTGAAGATCACCTGATCATACGTCTCGTCGGTGATGGCGGCCGTATGGGTCAGCAGCTGGCGCAGCGTGATCTTTTGTCCGGCGGAAAAGCCGAGCGTCTCGGCGACGTCGCCGTCCAGCGACATCTTGCCGCGCTTCACCAACCGGAGCGCCGCCGCCGCACCGAACACCTTGGAGATCGATGCGATGCGGAAGATCGTATCCCGGTGCACGGGCTTCTCGCCCAGTACAGCGTCGCCACCGAAGAAAAAGTCCGGTTCTTCGCCCGCTTTCGCCACCCCGGCGCAGAAGCCTACCGGCGAAAACGGCGCGATCGCCTCCTGGATGTTGGCTGTGGGTTTCATCAGGCTAAGGCGCAGGCGTAGCGCTGTGCGCGCCGGGCGGGCTATGCTTCTCATGATGCGTTTTTCCTCGCAGTCGCGCCGGTTTGCCGGTCGCGTATTTTATGCTGGGTTTTCACCCATTTGTTTTGTCTTTTGAACAAAAACAGACCGATGGTCTGTGCCGCGAACACATTGGCAAGGTTCACAAAGTCACTCACCAGAAGGAACGGCAGATCGCGGATGCGGATCTTTCGGCTGTTGTCCACCCGCTCCGTCCACCAGAAGAGCGTCACCAGGCTGTAGCCGATCGTCAGCACGCTCGGCGCGTACCGCAGGATATACGTAAGCAGCGTAGTATGCGTGCGCCCCACGCTGACGGCAATCTGCGCGGCATCCCGGGCAGCGGCCAGCGCGTCTCCGTAGATCAGCGGCTCCATCAGGCCCAGGCAAAAGCTCAGCAGCAGCGTGGCGAGCACCGCCGGCGATACCATCGAGTACATGTACGTGAACGTGGAGAGCATCTCCCCGAAGGATAGTTTTCCGCTGAGCCATGTGCGGAACAGGCGCGGCGTATTGCGGAATGTGACGAACCAGTGCCCCTGTGCCCAGCGCAGCCGCTGGCGGAAGGAAGCGACCAGGTTCGTCGGCTTTTCGTCGTAAATGCGCGCGTTGTGGTTCCACAGCACGCGCCCGCCGCTCAGCGTCACATTGACCTGCATCTCGAAATCCTCGGTCAACGACATCGCCGTCCAGCCACCGCGGGACTGCAGGTAACTCGTCTGCACCGCAAAGCCGGTACCGCCGACTACCGCGTTCAGACCCAGGCGGTATTTTGACAGGTTCATGAACCGATTGGTGATGGTGTAGTTCACGTGGTAGAACAGCGCAACGATCCCCTCACGGTTCTTGCTGCCCAGGTAGCACTGGATGATCTCCGGCTTGTTCTCGCTGATATACTGGCTGTTGACCTCGCGCAGGATGGCGGCATCCATCAGGTTATCCGCGTCGAAGATCATCAGCAGGTCGTACTTCTCGGCATAATCAGGCAGCGCCAGCAGCGCTTTGCGCAGGGCGATCGGTTTGCCGGTCGGGGCATCCGGCCCCTCTTTGTGATTCTCGATCACCTTCGCGCCCAGCCCGCGCGCGATCTCCGCCGTGCGGTCAGTGCAGTTATCGGCGATGATGTAGAAATCATACAGCTCGCGCGGGTAGTCGAGCGCCGAAAGGCAGCGGACCATGTCGGGGATCACCGCTTCTTCGTTATGAGCGGGTACCAGAATCAGGAAGCGGGCCTCCGGCGGCCTAGCCGCGTAGGTCCGCCCCTTCTTCCGGCGGAAGCCAAAGAAACTGAGATATAGGTGGTACCCAAGCAGCAGCGTCATCCAGGCGTTGCCGATGAATACCAAGGTCTTTAGAATCCACTCAAGTTGGGCCACAGTACCTCCCTAGCTCGTTGCTTGTTTACCTCAGATCCAGGGGATTCAGCGTGTCCATGTCATCAAAGTCCTGATTCTCCCCCACCATGCCCCAGATAAACGCGTAGTTGCGCGTGCCGACGCCGGAGTGGATGGACCAGCTGGGGCTGATGACGGCCTGCTCGTTGTGCAGGAGGACATGGCGCGTCTCGGTCGGCTCGCCCATCATGTGGAACACGACGGCATCGCCCAGATCAAAGTAGAAATAGACCTCCATGCGCCGCTCGTGCGTATGGCAGGGCATGCTGTTCCAGTTGCTGCCCGGCTCTAGCACCGTCAGGCCCATGCAGAGCTGGCAGGTCTGCATGACCGCCGGATGCAGGTACTGATAGATGGTGCGCTTGTTGCACGCCTCTGCGGTGCCCAGCGGGCGCGGGTTCGCCTGCGCAATGTTAATTTTGCGGTTGGGGTAGGTTTTATGCGCAGTGGCGGAGTTGATGTAGAATTTCGCGGGGTTTGCAGGATCGACGCTTTCAAACGCGACTTCCTTCGCGCCCATGCCGACATACAGTCCGTCGCGCGGCCCCATTTCGTACACTTCGCCGTCCACGATGACACGGCCCTCGCCGCCTACGTTGATCGCACCCAGTTCCCGCCGCTGCAGGAAATACTCGCTAGCCAGCTCCTTGCCGCCGGTGAGCGCAACTTTCGTGCTTACAGGCATCACGCCCCCGGCGATGATGCGGTCATAGTGGCTGTACGTCAAAAGGGCTTCGTCCGCCTCAAAGAGCACGGGGATCACGTGCTCGCGGCGAAGCTGCTCCGTGGTATAGTGTTTTGCATCCTCCGGATGGGATGCGTACCGAATATCCAACTTCATTTGTCCAATCCTCCTCTTTAAAACCCATTATACCATATTACTTTTCCGCATACAATAGACGGGAGGTGATTGCGGTGAGCCTGTCGGAACTGAAGACCAAGGAGGTCGTCAACGTCTGCAATGGCAAGAGCATTGGCAAGGTGATGGACATAGAGTTCAGCGTCGAAACCGGGCAGGTCGAGGCGATTGTCGTGCCGGGGGATTTTGACTTTCTGGCGATGCTTCGCGGGGAAAAAAAGGGGCTGATCATTCCCTGGAGCCAGGTATGCTGTCTGGGCGACGATGTGATCCTGGTGCAGGTCAGCGAAGATATTTCGACATAATTCTATCAAATGCCGCTGGCCGGGCTTTACGGGGCGCGTTTTGTACATTATAATTATAAAAAGGATTTTTCTCCGAAGAGAAAGGATGCGCCCGCCATGAAGTGTATTTATTGCAACGGAACCGACAGCCGCGTTGTGGATTCCCGCCCCACGGAGGAAGGCAACGCTATCCGCCGCCGCCGCGAGTGTGAGTCATGCGGCCGCAGGTTCACTACATATGAAAAGGTTGAGGCCGTGCCGCTGCTGGTGATCAAGAAGGATGGCAGCCGCGAGGCGTTCGACCCCGAGAAGATCCGCCGCAGCATCGTCAAGAGCATCGAGAAGCGCTCGGTGTCGATGCCGGTGGTCGACAAGCTGGTGCGCGACATCGAGATGCAGGCGTACAACGCGCTGGATCAGGAGATCACATCGGTCGCCATCGGCGAACTGGTGATGGAGGGCCTGCGCAAGATTGACGAAGTGAGCTACGTCCGCTTCGCGTCGGTGCACCGCCAGTTCCGCGACCTGACGACGTTCATGGAGGAACTTTCCAAGTTCCTTGATGAGCAGAGCAAGCAGTAGGGCTTGACAGCGAAGCCCGACCTTGCTATACTCCCCTTGTTTCGAATAGACGCGTTTGAGGGAAACTAAGGCGTAGGTGCGACTGAAGAGAGCCGGCGGATGGTGCGAGCCGGTAGCGCGCAATGCTGTTCCACTTCCCAAGCGGCCGGCGATGAGCCGGCAGGCTGGTACCCTATAGCGTACCGTCAAGCGGCCGGGCATGCCCGGCAATTTGGGTGGCACCGCGGAACCTTTCGCCCCAACAGGGATCGAAAGGTTTTTTGTTTTGGCCGCCAACATTAAAAAGGAGGACTCCCCCATGCTCGATATCAAATGGCTGCGTGCCAATCCCGAACTGGTCAAGGAAAACATGCGCAAGAAGTTCCAGGACCATAAACTCCCTCTGGTTGACGAGGTGATCGACCTGGACAAGCGCCTGCGCGAAGCAATCGCCCGCGGGGATACGCTGCGCAACCAGCGCAATGTCCCCAGCAAGCAGATTGGCGCGCTGCTGGCCAAGGGCCAGAAGGACGAGGCGGAGGCCGCCAAGGCCGAGGTCGCGGCGATCGGGCCGCAGATGGCGGAACTTTCGGCGCTGGAGGAGACGCTGAGCGCGGAGATTCAGCAGCGCATGCTGGTTATCCCCAACATCATCGATGACAGTGTGCCGATCGGCCGTGACGACAGCGAGAACGTCGAAGTGCAGCGCTACGGCGAGCCCGCAGTGCCCGATTTCGAAATCCCCTACCACATCGATATTATGGAAAAGCTCAGCGGCGTGGACCTGGACAGCGCGCGCAAAACCAGCGGCAACGGCTTTTACTACCTGATGGGCAACATCGCGCGCCTGCACTCAGCCATCCTCTCCTACGCCCGCGATTTCATGATCGACAAGGGCTTCACCTACTGCGTGCCGCCGTTCATGATCCGCAGCAATGTCGTCACCGGCGTGATGAGCTTTGCCGAGATGGAAAACATGATGTACAAGATCGAGGGCGAGGACCTATACCTGATCGGCACCAGCGAGCATTCGATGATCGGCAAGTTCATCGGCTCGTTCCTGCAAAAAGAAAGCCTGCCGCAGGCGCTGACCAGCTATTCGCCCTGTTTCCGCAAGGAGGTCGGCGCGCACGGCATCGAGGAGCGCGGCGTATACCGCATCCATCAGTTCGAAAAGCAGGAAATGGTCGTCGTCTGCGAGCCGGAGGACAGCATGGCCTGGTTTGAGAAGCTCTACAGCTACACCGTGGCGTTCTTCCGCACGCTGGACATCCCGGTGCGCACGCTGGAGTGCTGCTCGGGCGACCTAGCGGACCTGAAGGTCAAGAGCATTGATGTGGAGGCGTGGTCGCCGCGCCAGCAGAAGTACTTCGAGGTGGGCAGCTGTTCGAACCTTGGCGATGCGCAGGCCCGCAGGCTGGGCATCCGCATCAAGAGCGACGAGGGCAACTACTTTGCCCACACACTCAACAACACCGTCGTCGCGCCGCCGCGCATGCTGATTGCCTTCCTGGAGAACAACCTCTGTGAGGACGGTTCGGTGCGCATTCCCGCACCGCTACGGATGTATATGGGAGGAATGGAGATGATCCGTGCATGACAAAGAAAATCGCGGCTATATGCCTGTGTATGCTGATGCTATGTGCGCAGGGCGTAGGCCTTGCCGACGCGCTATTGACGGGGACGAGCGATGCGCAGATTCTGTCTGCTGTATTCCCGGGAAGGACGTTCACCCCGGATGATGAGGACTTCTGTTATTCCGATGAAGAGGCGCGGTATTACGTGCGGGAGGCCCGGCAGTTTGGCAATTCCGTACTGATCGTCATTGAGCGCCTCGGCAAAGCGCATGTTGTTGGCTGGCAGAATTTTGTGTTCGCCGTGTGCAGCCTTGAAACCGGCACGCTTATCGGAAAACCGCTGGACTTTGGGGGTGACGAGGCTGATTATTTGGTTACCTACCAGGACGGCAAAGTGAGCGTGCTTTATGTGTCGAGCACGAGCGGCCAGGGCTGGGAAAACGGCTACGGCAGCAAGTGGACGTGGGACGGTGCGGCATGGCAGCAGGTGTGGCCCAGCGCCGCCTATGGAACCGAGGCCTACTCAACGTACTGGGAGAACCAGAAGGGTGAGATAGACCACGGAGAACAGCGTGGAAGTGTCGAGATGTACACGCGCGTGATAACAAACCGGGATACGGGATTCATCGGTCCGGAGTTTACCTGGGAGTTTTCGCATAACGAGTACCCCGGGTACCCGCCGCTGTAAAGCAAAAAGTAAAGGCGCTCTTTTCAGAGCGCCTTCACCTTTGCTACCTCTTCCGGGGTCAGTTCCCGCCACTCCCCGCGCTTGAGTCCGCCTAGTTCCAGCGGGCCGAACTGTACGCGCCGCAGATGCAGCACCCGGTACCCCACAGCGTCAAACATGCGCCGCACCTGCCGGTTGCGCCCCTCGTGGATGGTGACGAGCACCGCCGTCTCCTCCCCCGTTTCCCGGATGATCCGCACTTCGGCCGGGGAGGTCCTTTTCCCTTCGATCTCCACGCCCGCGCGCAGCTTCCGCACGGCGTCCAGCGGCACCCCGCCTGCCACACGCGCCAGGTATACCTTGTCCACCTCGCGGCTGGGGTGCAGCATGCGCTGCGCCAGGTCGCCGTCATTGGTCAGCAGTAGCAGCCCCTCGCTGTCATAGTCCAGGCGGCCGACTGGGTAGAGCCGCGCCGGAAAGTCTTTGAACCGGTGCAGCACGGTTGCGCGTCCCTCCGGGTCGGAAACGGTGGAAACCTCGCCAAACGGCTTGTGGTAGAGAATATAGTGCATTGTCTCCACCGGGCGCATCACCTTGCCGTCCAGCGTGACGACATCACCCTCTTCTACTTTTACGCCCATTTCCGTGACCGTGACGCCGTTGACGGTTACCCGCCCCGCCGCGATCATCTCTTCACACTTGCGCCGCGCTGCCGCGCCGCACTGCGCCAGATACTTCTGTAGCCGCATCTTTAACTCCCTCTATCGCAAGAACTTATAAAAAAACAGCGCGCTCTCGCGCAGGCCGACCGCCATCATCGTCTGCTGGGACTTGGCTACGTAGCGCAGCGTATCCACACCGCCCAGCTGGTATCCACACCGGCTGAGGAACTGGCAGGCACCGGCGTTGACATCCTGCGTCTCCACGACCATGCCGCCCAGGTGCTTGGCCCTTGCCCATTCCTCGCCCAGCGCCAGCAGCGACTCCCCCACGCCGCGCCTGCGCAGCGACAGCGCCACACGGATATCCCGCACACGCGCCAGCCTGTGCTCATGCGTTTCCAGCAGAACCTGCCCGGCCAGCGTCCCATCCAGCCAGGCCAGGTAGATGTCCTTTTCCGGATCGTCCATCCAGCTTTCCACGTGCGGTGGGATGTCTGCGGCGGCATTGCCCACCCGCCACAGCGCGCCGGGCAGCGCCTTGTAGTCCAGCTCAAACCCGCCCTGCTTGGGCCGCACAACCACGCGCTCACTGTCCAGCCGCCGGTCTTCCACCGTCCAGAGCAGGTCCACCGACTCGGGTGTCAGCTTTCGGATCTCAATCATTCGTACAGCCCCTTCTTATTCCGCAAACATTGGCCAGCAGCGCAGCCACCTTAGCAGCGATGAGGGCGCCTCGCGCACCGGATCGGCCAACACGACGGGCCTTCGATCCAGTACTTCTTCCCCCGCGCGCATTGTCGCCCACCCAACCTGCGTACCGGCAGGCTGCGGCGCGGTGACGGATTCTTCGATCTCAATGGCCATTAGTGGCATCTCTTCGGCGCCCACGGGTGCGGCCAGCGATCCCCGTACCACGACGGGCACGGATGCCAGCTCACCGCCCTCCACGGCCACCATGCCCACCATCTCGCCGTCTGGCAGCATTTCCATCCATTCATAGCGGGCAAAGCACGCATCCATAATGCGCGTAGCCTCGTTAAACCAGTCGCCGCAGTTGAGCACCACGCCGACCACTTCCAGCCCACCGTGCCGTGCTCCAAACACCAGGCAGCGCCCCGCCGCCTTGGTATAGCCCGTCTTGACGCCCGTTGCGCCCTCGTAGCTCGATAGCAGCGCGTTTTTGTTCTTTAGCACGCGGTTGTAATCGCGCCCCTCCCATGGGATGGACGCGCGCTGCGTCGAGACAATTTCGCGGAAAACGGGGTGCAGCATCGCCTGCCGGGCGATCAGCGACAGGTCCTTCGCCGTCGTCACATGGCCTGTCGCGGGTAACCCGTTGGGGTTAACGAAATGCGTATTCACCGCGCTCAGCGATACGGCGCGCTCGTTCATCAGCTGCGCAAAGCCGTCCACACTCCCGCCGATATGCTCCGCAATCGCCACCGCCGCGTCGTTGCCCGATGCCATCATCAGGCCGTAGAGCATCTGCTCCAGCGACAGCTTTTCCCCAAGGCCCAGGTAAATCGACGTCCCGGGCATGCCGTAGGCATTGGAGCTCGTCTCCACGGCCGCATCCAGGTCGCCCATCTCCAGTGCCAGCAGCGCCGTCATCACCTTGGTGGTGGATGCCATCGGCAGCCGCTCATCCTCATTTACGGCAAACAGCGGCCGGCCAGTCTTGACATCGAGCACATAGGCTGCGCGCGCGCTGGTGCTATCGGCCAGCGCACTAGATGAAACAACACCTGCATTATACAGGAGCGCTGTCAGCAAGGAAAGCCCCGCCACCGCTTTTTTGAAAATTCCCAATCAAACGCCCCCTTCTCCCTGCAAGGTATGAGCCAGGCGGGCGCGATATGAGACAACCTTTCGCTTTGACAGGGCGCGTGCTTTGCGCTATGATGCTTATGAAAAGGGGTGCTCTGATGGTCATCAGCGCAAGCCGTCGCACGGATATTCCTGCGTTTTATATGGATTGGTTCTGCCGCCGCCTGCGCGAGGGATTTGCACTGGTGCGCAACCCAATGAATGCAGCGCAGGTGCGCCAGGTCGCCCTAACACCGGACGAAGTGGACTGCATCGTGTTTTGGAGCAAGAACCCCGCGCCGATGCTGGGATGTATGGGCGCGCTTGCTGAGTACCCGTACTATGTGCAGTACACGCTGAACGCCTATGGCCCGGATATGGAGCCTAATTTGCCACCGGCGATGGGGCGCATCGATACGTTCCGGCGGATTTCCGATATGACTGGCCCCGCGCGCGTGCTGTGGCGGTATGATCCGATTCTACTGGCGCCGGGATATTCCCCCGCCTTTCACGAGGAGAGCTTTGCCCGCCTCGCGCGTGAGCTGTCAGGTTATACGGAGAGGGTAACCATCAGCTTCTTTGACCGCTATGCAAAGACCGCGAAGGCGACTGACGCACTTGGCATTCGCAGGCCATTTGACGAAGAGGCGTATGTGCTGGCCGGAGTGCTTGCGGAGATTGCCAGGGCAAACGGCCTTTCAATTGCCACATGTGCAGAGGCGGGCGACTACACGCCGCTTGGCATCGGACGCGCAAGCTGCGTGGACGCGTCACTCATCAAAAGAATCACCGGTAGATCCTTGGCACTCAAACGTGACAAAAACCAACGCCCGGCCTGCGGATGCACGCCGAGCGTCGATATTGGGGCCTATCATACTTGCACACATGGGTGCGCGTATTGCTACGCCAACACCAGCCTTGCGCGCGCCACGGCAAACCATGTGGCGCATGATCCGCATGCTCCGTTGCTGCTCCGTTAGGACAGCGGCAGCTCCGTCTGCGCGGAGGGTTCCTGCTGCTTGGATTCACCGCTGCTGAGCACTTCTTTGATCTCGCCCAGCACCTGCGGCAGCAGCTCCATCACCCGGTCCACGGGCGTTGAGTAGTTGGTCGGCAGCATCTTCACCTGGCCGTTGCCCACCACCAGGAAGCCCATCGGGTACACAGAAACGCCCGCGCCCGTGCCGCCCGCGAACGGCAGATCGTCGTCGATGGTGCGCATCGCATTCTTCTTCTCACCTGTCGTATAGTCGCCGCCGCCGGCGACAAAGCCGAACGTCACCCGCGAAATGGGAATGATCGTCGTGCCGTCCCCGGCCTGTACCGGATCACCGACAACTGTATTGACATCCACCCTGTCCTTGATATTTTCCATCGTAGTGCCCATCAGGCTTTCAATGGGTCGCCGCTCCATCCGCTTTCCCTGCTTTCATCTTCATTGGGGGCGCGTTGGTAAACACTTTAGCGCCCGCACGGATAATATCCCCACCACGGAAGGAGAGTATGCAGCGTGCAGATAACGCGAAGAAAGTCTTGGTAAAGTCCGGCTTCACATCCACCGTCGCCCTAACGCTGCTGCCCATCGCGCGCAGCGCTGCCCCGAGCGCCGCCGATGCCAGCGCCGTGGTGCACGCGTCGCCCGTGCCGATGCGCCCCGTGAACTCCGCGTGCGTCCACTGCGCGCAGAGAAAAAGATGATACCAGAATGAAAAGAGCTGCCGGAACGGAAGCTGCATCTCATTCTTTCCCCCAGCGCGGCGCATGGAGAGCTTTCCCTTGTCCGTCAGTAGTCCATCAAATTGCAGGCGCAGTCCGTATATATGCAGCACGGCCTCGAACGTCGGTTTGCGGTTGATGTCTACCCGGATGGAAAGGCGAAGCGGTGCGGTTGCCGCGACGGCGGCAGCCAATAAAATCCACTCCAGCAAACAAAAACCCCCCTTTGCAGGGAGTATGGCCGGGTTATGTCGTTTCCATCCAGGGTTTTACAGCGAGATATTTCATGTCTCTTCCTCCCCCGCCGCTTCTTCCACAAGTACCCCTTCCGCTGGAGGCGCTTCCTTGGAGAAGTCAATCTGTGGCAGCTCCTCCAGCGAGGAGATGCCAAAGTGGCGCAGGAACGTATCGGTGGTGATGAACAGCGTCGGCCGACCCAGCGTGTCCCGCTTGCCCGCCTCCTCGATCAGCCCCTTGTTAAGCAGCGACTGCACTGAGTAATCGCACTTCACGCCGCGCACAGCCTCGACATCGCCGCGCGTGGCAGGCTGGCGGTAGGCAATCACGGCGAGCGTCTCCATCGCCGCCTGCGTCAGGTTTTGCCGCTGTACGGGCTGTAGCAGCCGCTCTACATATGGCGCATACTCCGGCCGGGTAGAAAGCTGTACGCTCTTGCCAAAGCGCAGCAGGCGGATGCCCCGGCGCTCGTACTCATACTGGCCCTGCAATGTTGACAGCGCCTTTTCGATCTCCAGCGGCGTGCATTCCAGCGCCATGCGCAGCGCCTCTTCCTCCACCGGTTCTCCGGCAACATACAGGATCGCCTCAATCGCGCCGACGGCCTCACTCATTTCCATGGCGATCCCCCTTCCCTTCGCTGAGGATAATCTCTCCGAATACCTCGGTCTGGTCGATGTGCAGCCGCCCGAGCTTGAGAAGCTCCAGAATCGCCATGAACAGTGTCACGACTTCATCTCGGGTGGGCTCCTCAGAGAACAGCGCCTCAAAGCTGCACGGGCCGGAGCGCACCTTGGCCGCCACCACGAACATGCACGCCTGCACGGACAGCTTATCCCGCTGTATCTCGCGCACCGGCGCGTCCTTCTCAGGCTGCTCGGCAAGCCGCGCCAGCACGCGGCGCATCGCCTCCTTCAGCCCTTCCAGCGTCAGGTTCGGCAGCTCGAACACCGGCGGCGGCAGCGGAATCTCCTCCGGCAGCTTCTCGAACATGCGCGCGGCGGCCTGCTCGAACTCCTGCATCTTGTCCACGCCTTCCTTGAGTGCGGCGTATTCGGCCAGGCGGCGGATCAGCGCCTCCTCGGGGGATTCCTCGCCTTCCTCCACCTTGGGCGGCTTGGGCAGCAGCGCCCGGCTCTTGATCTCCAGCAGCGTGGCGGCCATCGCCAAAAACTCGCTGGCGGTATCCATGTCCAGCGAGGTGATGTCCTCCATCGTGGCGAGGTATTGCTCGGTGATTTCGGAGACGAAGATGTCGCGAATGTCCACCTTCGCGCGGGAGATCAGGTGGAGCAGCAGGTCCAGCGGACCCTCAAACTCCTTCAGGCGCACGGTATAGGCCATCGGCTATGCCCCCATCACCGCGGAGATAACGGATAGAACGCCCGACTGCAGCCCGTCGCCCAGGAAGCTCATGATGCCACCCAGTTTGCCGGTGAACGACAGCAGCATAAGCGCCAGCATAAAGAACTGCGCCGACCGTTGGCTGACGAACAGCTTGCCCTTGAACACCAAATCATTGAGCACGTGCGAGCCATCCAGCGGCGGGATGGGCAGCAGGTTGAAGATAGCGATATACAGGTTGACCATCGAAATCTGACTGACAAGCCGCACAGCCCACAGCAGGCCGGGATTGGCGTAAAACTCGGTGTATTCGGTGCCGTACCCAGCAAGAATCACGTTGATGACCCCATCCTTGAAACCCACCAGATCATGCAGCGAGTAATACCGGAGAATTTCCGGCCGCCATAGTTGGTTATTGAGAACGACTGTCAGGACCGTGAACAGCAGGAACAGCAGCAGGTTCATCGTGATGCCCGCGATGGATACCAGGAAATCATCCCGGTGCGGATTTTTGAAGTTATTGGGGTTGATTGGTACGGGTTTTGCCCAACCAAATCCCAGGAAGAACATCAGCAGAGTGCCGATCGGGTCCAGATGACGCAACGGGTTGAGCGACAGGCGGCCCATCTCCTTGGCCGTGGGATCGCCCAGGCGGTATGCGACATAGCCATGCGCCCATTCATGCAGAATGAGCGCAATTAGCACCGCGGGAATCCGGTAGAGCGAAAATTCAAGGAACCACTTGGGGTCGTTGAACAACGCCTCAATCATTGAAAACAACGGCGATTCTCCTTAACAGTTTCTCATTCGAATGTACGCAGCGCCTCGCCGATCACCGGCAGCACATGCGCATGGCCGCGGTAGGCGCTAAGCATCATCCGCACACGCAGCGCCAGTATTCCGATAGACGCCGCCACAAATGCGACGATCAACAGAACGTACAGCCAATAGCCGATAAACGGAACCCAGCCCAGGATAGCGCTAAGCAGCCAGCATACCATGCCCAGGGCCAGATGCAGCGCGCCAAGTCCCACCGACTGCACGGAGAAGCGCCGGATGGCGCGGCTGCGCTGGTCGGCAAAGCACAGAAACAGCGCAAACAGCGCAGAGAGCGAAGCCATGGTGCTGGTGAGGTTCACGGCCTGGCTGGTAGAAATGATCTCTGGCGAAAACTCGTTGGTCTCCTCGATCATACGCCCGCTCCTTTCGTATATGCCCGGTCGCGCACAGGGTAAGGTGTCGAAAGGAACGCCAAGGGGCTTTGCCCCTTGGATCCCTACCAAAGGGCCTTGCCCTTTTGAAACCCAACATTTCGCCTCACGGCGGGAGAGTTTTTCTTACTGATTAAACACAACCCGCCCGCAGGCGAAATGTCGGAGGTCCAGGAGGCCAGCCTCCTGGCAGGGGTCTGGGGACAGCGTCCCCAGCGTTCCTTCTCTCGTCACGCTCCTACCGCTTGGCCCCCTTCGTGCCCAGCGCGACCTGGCTGAGAATGCTGGAATCATAGGCAAACACGGCGCGGTTCTTTTCGGCGTGCGCACGGAACGCCAGCTCGACCATCTTGTCGATCAGCTGGCGGTACGGCATGCCCATCGGCTCCCACAGGTAGAACGACAGCGAGCCGGGGATCGTGTTGATCTCCCCGACGTAGACGTCCTCACCGTCGATCATGTAGTCGATGCGCACGACGCCTTTGCAGTCCAGCGCGCGGAAGATTTCCACCGACAGATCCTGGATCCGCTTGGTCTTCGCATCGCCAATGGGCGCGGGAATCTGCCGCTTGAGGTTTTCCATGCCGCCGCCGGAAGGCTGCGCGCTTTTCGCGCCTTCGCCGCCCTTGCCGCCGCGTAGATATTTCTCGTCAAAGGTAAGAAATTCCTCCCAGCTGACAGGCATTTCGCATACGGAGGGCTGAACATCCGCACCGAACCCCAGCACGGAGCAGTTGACCTCCACGGGGCTTTGCAGGCCCGTCTCCACGATGACCCGGCGATCATAGGATAACGCGACTTCGATTGCCTCGGCAAGCTCCTCTTTCGACTTCGCGCGCGAGATGCCGATAGACGACCCGAGGTTCGCGGGCTTGACGAAGACTGGGTAATTCAGCTTATCTTCAACCCGCAGGAGTACCCCTTCGGCGTCCTTCTCCCATTCATCCCGGACAAACCATACGGCGTCCAGCACCGGGAAACCGCAGCCACGGAACAGCTGCCGCATCGCGATTTTGTCCATGCCCACGGCGGACCCGATCATGCCGGATGAAGTATACGGGATGTTCATCAGCTCCAGCATGCCCTGCACCGTGCCGTCCTCGCCGTTCATGCCGTGCATCACTGGCATCGCCACATCGATCCGCGCCGCGACGGTCAGACTGTCGCCACCGCCGAACAGGCCCTTCTTCCGCTCAATCGCCAGCAGCGCGCCGGAGCCCGCGGTCACATCCGGGTATACACGCACGATGCCCGGCATGTCGGGCTTGAAATTCTTGATGGTGTCCATCCGGCGCAGCGCGTCGCCTGTGTACCACGCGCCGTCCCGGGTGATATAGACGGGGATGATGTCGTATTGCTCAGGATCAATTGCGTTGATGCACTGCAGCGCACTGACGACGGATACGTCGTGCTCACACGCGCGGCTGCCAAAGATCACCGCCAAGCGAAGTTTTGCCATCGTATGTCCCTCCCTTATTCCTGATAGTTGTCGGGCAAGTCGATTTCGTAGAGAAACACATCGCAC
>JAVBQK010000171.1:0-29150 GCA_031549105.1 Eubacteriales bacterium | reverse complement strand
CGGGGGTGGTTGGAGCGCGCGAGGCATGCGGGGGGGTCGGAGACGCCAGGGGTAACACGTCCCCCTGGCGTCTCCTCATCCCCCCCCCGCTTCTTTCCTTGACATCATTTTCCATACCCCCTATACTCAATATTGGTTAGTTTCAATAAGCAGGGAGGATTCTTCATGAAGCGCCGCTTAACCGGTTTACTTGCTCTGGTTCTGGTGTTTTGCTTTGCCTTTGGTGCGCTGTGCGAGGTTCCCGTGGCCGAAAGCCTGAGGCTTTCGCATGAGCGTAAATACCGCCTGGACGCCTGGTCGGCGAATGGATTTTGTGATGTGTGGCTGACAACATCCTACCCAGAGTACATGCTGGAGGGTGATGAGGATGAGCCTGCGAACTTCCTGCATTTTTCGGGGCCGGAAGGGTATGCGCCGCTGATGTTTGACAGCGAGCAGGCCGCTTTCTTAAGCTATGAGCTGTACACGCTGATGCAGTACTATATCTACAAGAGCTACTCATTTGAGCAGTTTATGGAGGAGAGCGCCGAGGAAGACATCGTGCTGGACGGCTCTGATGGTAAGTTCGCGGTCATCAAAAACAGCGGGGATCGTGTCGCTCAGGCGCTGATCAACGTTAAAGAGCACTTCGGCCGCAGCGCCAAGCTGCAAATCGTGCTGACCGACTATTCGGAAGACCTGAAGATGGCCGAGCTCGTCGCGATGGTGACGGCGGAAGCCGAGCGCGTGATCGCAGAGATGCAGCTGGAAAAGTTGGATGGCTACTGGTCGGCTGAGGCGTTTGATTCGGTTGAGCTGTACGATACGTACGAGCGCGTCACCGCCACGCTGCCCCTGGAGGGCATGACATTGGTAGAAGCCCAAGATACCAGCGTCTCCCTCTTCTATTCGCGTGACGATGTGCCGGTGGAGCTTTGTCTTTCGCTAACCTCCTACTGCCTCGACGAGTCGGAGGAGCGCACGCTGGCGGATGGCACGCCTTTCTTACTGTACATGAACCCCGAGTACGAGTACGGCTACGCGTTCTTCCCGCTGATGGAGTCCCGCTACTCGGGCATGTTCTATTTGGAGGTGGAGGGCAACGAGCCAGAGGATGTTTTCCTGGAACTGCTCGAGGACCTCTGGTCCGAAATCACGATAGACCTGGGCACCCAGGACTAATTGGCACCTTCAGCCGCCGGAACAGTGCGTTTCCGGCGGTTTTTTGCTGTATTTCAAAAACCCTAATCCAATTTTTATTGACCCTGGCAGCCTAATACAGTATCATAGAGCCACTGCAAAAGGAGGCGGCCTCATGCTATTTGCGCGTATTGCGGCCCTCATGCCGGATGGCATCCGGGAGAACCTATATGTCGGCGTTTCCGGGGCGCGGATCACCTATATCGGCACGGAGCGGCCCGAGCGGGACTTTGGCGAAGCGTATGACGGGCAGGGAAAACTGCTGTTGCCCGGCTTTGTGAACGCGCACAGCCACACGCCGATGACGCTGATGCGCGGCTATGGCGAAAACCTGTCCCTACACGACTGGCTGAATCAGCGCATCTTCCCGTTTGAGTCACACATGACGGGCGAGGATATCTACTGGGCGACGCTGCTGGGCATTGCGGAGATGGTACGCTACGGCATTACCTCCACGACCGACATGTACAGCAAGCTGGACCACATGGCCCGCGCATTCGCCGATGCGGGCGCGAAAATTAACCTTTCCAACGGCGTGACCAACTTCACCAGCGCCGCGTATGATTCGCTCGGCGCGACCGAGGAGGCCCATGCTGCCGTGCGCGACTGGCAGGGCGGGGAAGACGGCCGCATCCGCATCGACCTGTCGTTGCACGCCGAATACACGTCCGATGACGCAACCGTCCGCGCCATCGCGGAGGATGCCGCGCTGCTGGGATGCCGCATGCACGTGCATGTCTCCGAGACACTTTCGGAGCACGAGGCGTGCAAGGAGCGTCGCGGAGGCCGCACGCCTACCAGGTACCTGGCCGACTGCGGCCTGTTCGATGTACCGGCCACCGCGGCGCACTGTGTGCACATCGACGACGGTGATCGCGAAATCCTGCACCAGAAGGGTGTTACTGTCGCCACCTGTCCCAAGTCCAACTTGAAGCTCGCCAGCGGCATTTTTGACGCTCGCCGCGCCATTGACATGGGTGTAAATTTTGCCATTGGCACCGATAGCGTGGCCAGCAACAACAATCTGAACATGCTAGAAGAGGTTCGCACTTTCCTCCTGGCGCAGAAGGGCTTCTCCGGCGATCCGACGCTGATCACTCCGCTAGAGGCTTTCCGTGCCGCTAGCCGCGCGGGTGCGCTGGCGCAGGGCCGAAACGACACCGGCGAAATTGCCGAAGGCATGCGCGCGGATCTTTCGGTGCTGGACATCACAAGCCCCGCCATGCAGCCCGTACACAGCCTGCTGAACAATGTCGCCTATGCCGCGTCCGGCTCCGATATCGTGCTAACGATGTGCGATGGCCGCACCCTCTACCGCGACGGCCAGTTCCCCACCCTTGATATGGGGCGTATCGTTGCCGAGGTGGAGAAGACGCGGGCGAGAATTATAGCCGCGCTTTGATAACAATTCGAATTTGCGGCCTGACCACTCTGACTACCAAAGGAGAAACACAGTTGGAATCCGCCATTGATAGCTTCTTGCTGGGGATTGACCAGCTCTCACCGATCCTTATTTTCTTATTTTTCTTTCTGTCCGGTTTTCTGCAGATCGCCTTTCCAATCTATCCAGGTGATACGGTGTTGGTGTTCGGCGGGTGCCTGGGTGGACTGAGCGTTCATTCCGTCGGAACGGTGGCGCTGATGGGGTATCTGTCGGCAACTGTGGTAACATCGCTGCTGCTGTATGAACTGGGGTACCGGCTGAACGAGCGGATTTTCCGCATCGGCTGGATTGGGCGAATCATGCCGATGGAGCAGCGTTTGTCGGTGGAAACGAAGTACAAAAAGTTCGGCGTCTCGCTGCTGATGCTCTGCAAGTTCATCCCCGGGGTCAATTCGCTGGTGATCCTGCTGGGGGGCGTGCTGCGCTATCCGCGCAAGGCGGGCATGCTGGCTGTCGTGTTTTCATCGGTTGTGCACAACCTGATCTTCTTCTACGTGGGGCACATGATTGGCAAGAACCTGGATGGCATCAAGCTATTCCTGAGAGAATACACGATTATCGCCGCCTCGCTCGCACTGGTTGCCGCGGGGGTTGCGGCGTTTTGGTTCATCCGCAAAAACCGAAAGGGGAAGAACGACCATGAAACGCATCCTGATCGCGGGTAATTGTTCTGAAAAGGTTGTATCCACCTCCAACTCGTACCTCCGCGCCGTGCGCGCTGTCGGGGCCGTCGCTTCAGTGGCATACGCTGTGGACGAGGCCGACGCGCAGGCGCTTGCCGGCGCGTTCGATGCGCTGCTGATGCCCGGTGGAAATGACCTGCCCGGCAAGTGGTTTGGCCAAGAGCCGCACCCTGCCTGCTCCTATGACAGCCCTGCCCGCGACGAGTCGGATAAACTGCTGCTGGATGCCTTCCGCGCGGCTGGCAAGCGTGTACTGGGCATCTGTCGCGGCTGCCAGGTAACCAACGTATTCCTGGGCGGCACGCTGCACCAACACCTGCCCGATGTCTACAATCCCGTGCTCTGGCACAGCGGCAACATCACCGGCCGGCATGACGCGGCCGTGGAGCCGGATTCGCTGCTTTACTCGCTGCTGGGGAAAACGTCGATCCGTGTAAACTCCAGCCACCACCAGGCCATTGGCAAGGTGGGAGAAGGCCTGCGTATCGTCTCCACCGCGCCGGATGGCGTCATTGAGGCCGTAGAAGGGGAGAACCTATTGCTGCTCCAGTGGCATCCCGAGCATATGGGCGAAGATATGCGGCCGGTCTTCATGTGGCTCATCGGGGCGTAACAAAGGCATAGCTTGGGCCAGGGGATATGAAACCCCTGGCCTTTTTCTTTTCAGACTTCTTCATGTCGAAATTTGTTGATTTTTGTCAAATCGTCGACTATAATCATTTTGTGGTAAAAAACGCACAAAAGAGGCACACATGCGGGACTTGACCGTACAGGACGTGCTCCGTTTACTAAGAGAACGTGTACTTGTCTTACTTTTCATTCCAGCGGCGGCCGTTCTATGCACGGTACTCGCCTTTTCTTTGCTTCCCCGCGAATATGAAGCGGCCGCTTCCCTGTTTGTGATGGTCCGGTATGAAGACGTAATCGGCAGTCAGCGCTACGACATCAATGCGGGCAGTGGGCTGGCCAGCGACTACGGCGCACTGTTTGAGCGCGCGAACGTGCTGGCGGCCGTGGAGCGCGAGATGGGTGTCACCGGTCTTTCAGGCAAGGTCAGACTGACGGTCAAGGTCGCATCCGGCACACGCGTGGTTGATATCATCGCTGCCGGAAGCGATCCGGTGCTTTGCGCGGAGGTCGCCACAGAAGCCAGCCGCATCTTCCGCGACTACATTCAGGAGTTCTTGCATGCGGATATCCATATCGTCCGGGAGGCCGATGTCCCCACCGCGCCACTCCCGCGACCGTTGCTGCGCTCTGCCTGCATCGCCGGGCTTGCGGCGCTGGGTATCTGTGCGTTTATTGTTCTGGCGCAGGGCGTGCTCAGCACACGCATTCAGTCCGACGGCCAGATTGAGAAGGACCTGGGCCTGCCTGTGCTTGGCCGTCTGCCGGATTACCGCGCGGCACTCGCTGGGCTTCTCGCGCCGAGCGCAGAGAATACAAAGCCCCTCTTTACCGCGCTGCCGGAAATGGTGGGCGAGGCCGTGAAGGCGCTGGCGGTCAACCTGCGCTTCGCATGGGAAAAGCGGCCGGTGCAGTCGCTGCTGATCACCAGCACCCTGCCCGGGGAGGGCAAGAGTTCCGTCGCCGTGCTGCTCGCCTCCGCACTCGCCGAGGAAGGCGCCCGTGTGCTGCTGATGGACATGAATATGCGCAGCCCCGCCACCTGCGGCCTGCTGCAGCGGCGCGGTAAATATGATCTGACGGATTACCTCGCCGGACGTGCAGACACAAACGATATCATCACCCCTTCGGGCGTGGATCATCTTTTCTTTGTGGACAGCTGCCGCTCGGCATCGCTGCTTCCCCGCGTGCTGCAATCGGACCGGTTTGCGCAGTTTTACGCGGCGGCACGGGCCCAGTTTGATTACATTCTGCTGGATACCCCGGCGCTGTCACGGTATGTGGACGCGTCCATGCTGGCCACCATCGCGGATGGCGCGTTGCTGGTCATCGCGGACGGACAGGTGGAACTCAAAGACGCGCAGGCAGCGCTTATGCAATTGAAACGTGGCGGTGCGCCGGTGCTTGGCGCGGCCGTCAACTACAAGGGAGGCGTGCGCGGATGAGTCCACATTTGTTTCGCACTGTCAAGCGCGGCGCGGACATTGCCATTTCGCTGATGGCGCTGTTGCTGCTGTGGCCCGCTCTCTTCGCCATCGCGATAGGTATAGTGCTCGACGATCCTTCCGCCGGGCCTTTATACCGTTCCACACGCTGCGGTAAGGACAGTCGCCCGTTTACAATGTATAAATTCCGCAGCATGGCAAAGGATGCCGACGCGCGCCTTGCCGGGCTGGCGCCCTATAACGAGATGAACGGCCCCGCATTCAAGATGCGGCGCGATCCGCGCGTCACACGCTTTGGCGGGTTTCTGCGCAAGTTTTGCCTGGATGAACTCCCACAGCTCTACAACATCCTGCGCGGGGAAATGAGCTTTGTCGGTCCCCGTCCGCCCATTCCCACGGAGGTTGCGCAGTACACCCCCGCACAGCGCGCCCGCCTCATGGTGAAGCCCGGCCTCACCTGCTACTGGCAAATAGCGCCGCGCCGCAACGCACTGGCGTTCGACCACTGGCTCGCGCTGGACCTGCAGTATATCCGCGAGCAGAGCCTGCGGCTGGACCTGCGCCTGCTTTTCCGCACGCTGCGCGTCGTAGCGTCTGGTGAGGGCATATGAAAATACTGCTCATCAACAAGTTTCATTACCGGCGTGGCGGATCGGAGACGTATTACTTCACGCTAGCCGATGCACTGAGCGCGCTCGGGCATGAGGTAATCTTCTTCGCGATGGAGGATTCCCGCAACGATCCCTGCGGACAGGCCGCCTACTTTGTGCCCGGCGTGGATTACAACGGCGGGCGGGGCGGCGCGCGCAGGCTGCGGGATGGCGCGCGCCTCCTCTACAACCTGCCGGCCAGAAGGCGGTTGCTTGCGCTGCTGGATGCCGAAAAGCCGGACGTCGCGCACCTGAACCTGGTACACCGCCAGCTATCGTTTTCTGTGGTAGATGCGCTACATGCGCGCGGCATACCGATGGCCTTCACCGTACATGACTTGGTGTGCATATGCCCCTGCGGCACAATGCGCTCATCCGCCGGGCTGTGCGACGCATGCCTGGGCGGCCGCTTCGGCGCATGCGTTCGCCACGAATGCATCAAAGACTCGCGGGCGAAAAGCCTGCTTGCAGCCACCGAGGCGGTTTTCCTTCGCCAGCGCCGCAGCTATGACCGAATCGGACTCTACATCGCACCGTCCAGGTTCTATGCGGATGCACTGCTCCGCGCACAGTTCACCGCCTCACCGATTGTCCACCGCGCAAACCCTTTGCCGCGCGAAAGAAACACCACCCTGGACACTTCGGATGACGGCAGCCTGCTCTTCCTGGGCCGCCTTTCCAGCGAGAAGGGTGTGCTGACGCTTCTGGAGGCGATGCGCACCACGCAACTGCAACTTCTGGTCGCGGGCGATGGACCGCAGCGGGCAGAGATCGAGGCAACGCTGGATGCGTATGGCCTTCGTAGCCGCGTTCACCTGCTCGGGCACCAAAGTCCCAGCGAGACCAACCGGCTAATCGGCCGGTGCCGGGGTGTTGTCGTGCCGTCGATCTGGTATGAGAACGCGCCGTATGCCGTGATGGAGGCGATGGCACGGGGCAAACCGGTGATCGCAAGCGATATCGGCGGGCTGTCCGAACTGGTGGAAGACGGCGTGACAGGCCTCCTCTGTGCGCCGCAACAGCCGGGCGCGCTGGCAGCGGCCATTGCACAGCTTGCTGCGATGCCGGAGGGCACCTACGCGGCAATGTGCCACGCGGCGCAGGCTTCCGCCCAGGCGCGCTTTGACTGGCGGGCATACGGCGAGTGGGTGACCGGCGCATACCGGGAATTATTGCGCGCGAGGGCCGCGTGATGCCAAGGAAGCTGCGTGCATACGTCATCCTGACCTACCGCTGCAATGCGCGCTGTGCAATGTGCGGTTGCCATGCTCACCCCTCGGACCCGGCGGCGGAAATCACCCTGAATACGCTCCGAAAGCTACCATCCCTCTCATTTGTCAACCTGACCGGTGGGGAACCTTTCCTGCGCCGCGACCTGGAGGATGTTGTCGCGCTGATGAGCGAAAAAAGCGAACGCATCGTGATCTCCACCAATGGCACAGACCCTGAGCGCATCCTTGCCCTGTGCGCACGCTTTCCGCACGTGGGCATCCGCATCAGTCTGGAGGGTCTTGCCGGGACGAGCGATCGCCTGCGCGGACTGCCGGGTGGGTTTGATCGGGCGATGGCGACGCTTAACACACTCCACGCGCGTGGGCACCGGGATATCGGCATCGGCATGACGGTGCAGGATGAGAACTACCAGGACCTGCTGCCCCTCTACCACCTGGCTCAGGCGCGCGGCCTAGAGTTTGCGACCGCGGCGGCCCACAACTCTTTTTACTTTCATACCGATCAAAATAAGTTTGACCGCGCGGGGGAAATCGCGACGGCGCTTGATACGCTTTCCGGGACATTGCTTGCCTCTCCTTCCCCGAAGAACTGGCTGCGCGCCTACTTCAACCACAGCCTGGCGGACTATGTGCGTGGGCAGCGCCCACCGCTGCCGTGTCGCATGGGCCAGGATGCATTCTTTATTGACCCATTCGGGGATGTGCTGCCCTGCAACGGCATGCGCGAAAAAACGTCGATGGGCAATCTTTGCCACACTTCATTTTCGGACTGTTGGCGCGGACCAGATGCAGCCAGAGCGCGTGAAGCCGTGCGGCGTTGCGATCGCCCCTGCTGGATGGTTTGCGGTGCGACGGCATCGATGAGGCGCTATCCCGCAAAGCCGCTGCTGTGGATTGCGGGGCACAAGCTTGCACCCAGAGGGCGGGTATGACACGCCCTCTCCGCATCGCGATGATCGGACATAAACGGATTCCCGGACGGGAAGGCGGCGTTGAGGTCGTCGTGGAATCGCTGGCCACACACATGGCAGCTGAGGGGCATTCCGTAACCGTGTACAACCGTGCCGGGGGTGGACTGCGCCCGTCCAAAGCGTTCCGCGGTGTACGTGTGATTACCGTGCCGACCATTTACTGGGGCGGGTTGGATGCGCTGGTCTCTACGGTCTTCGCCACAGTGCACGCGCTCTTTAGCCGCTATGATGTCATCCACTACCATGCGGAAGGCCCGTGCGCGGTGCTGTGGCTGCCGCGCCTTTTTGGCATCCGCACTGTGGCGACAATCCACGGGCTGGACTGGACGCGCGCCAAATGGGGCCGTATGGCGCGCCGGTTTCTACGCTTTGGCGAGGCGGTTGCAGCGCGCCACGCGGGTGCAGTGGTTGTGCTGACACAGTCCGCGCAGCGTTATTTTCAGCGGTGCTATGCCTGTCAAGCGCATGTGATACCCAACGGCGTGGACACGCCGGATGCGGTCAATCCATCCATACTGCGGGATGGATGGGGCCTGACGCCGGGACGCTATGTGCTGTTCCTTGCGCGGATTGTGCCGGAGAAGGGGTTGGAGCTGTTGCTGCGCGCGTTCGCAGGGATTGAGACTGATATGCAGCTGGTCATCGTGGGGGACTTTCACCCGGGGGATGCCTATGCCAAGCAGATGGCAGCGCTGGCGGACGCCGATCCCCGGGTAGTGCGCACCGGGTTTGCCAGTGGAGAGGCGTTGGATGCGCTATATGCCGGAGCATGCGTATACGTGCTGCCCAGCACGGTGGAGGGCATGCCCATGACGCTGCTGGAAGCGATGGCGCACGGAACCCGCTGTTTGGCAAGCGGTATTGAAGAGAACGTTGCGACCGGCGGTGCATGCGCGGAGTTCTTTCGCCAGGGTGACATTGCGGACCTGCGGGGCAAACTGGCTGGCATCCTGTGCGGAGACACGCCCCGGCCCTGCGATGCCGAAACGATGCGCCGAACCGTGCTTGCCGCGCACGACTGGGATGCAGTCACGCGGGCGACCCTCGCCGTATACCGCGATGCGTGACGCGAGACGCGAGCTGCCGCTCAGCCGGGCTGTGCCATACCTGGCGCTGCTCTTCCCGGTGGCAACAGTCTTGCAGGGCATTCCCCTGCTGAGCGGCATCAACCGTGGGCTAATGGCACTGCTGATGGTCATGGCCGCACTGGATCTGTTGACGGTTACACTACCGCGCGGGGTTGTGCTCACCCTTGCGCTGACCGGGTGTTGTTACGTGTACGCGCTGCTGGCCACCTCCTGGCCACTGGAAAATCCAAACGACCTGTTTTACTTCGGCATGTTCGTGCTGTGCATGTTTTACTTTGCTTTACGTTTTGATGAAACAGCGGAGGCTGTGCGGGTGGGCACGAACTACCTGGCCGGTGTCGTGTTGGTGTGGCATGCGCTGGTACTCATCTCCGCGCTTTTCCCCTCCTCCTACCAGTATGGGCAGGGCGATGGGACATACTTCGTGTCGTTTTCTGGCAACGGCTTCCGGCTGGGGCCTTCGGCGCTGTTTACGATGGCGCAGGCAGTGTTGCTCTATCGCGTGACCAGGAGGCGCGCTGCGCTGCTGCTCACTGTGTTGCCGCTGCTGTGCGGGTACGCGTGCGGTTCGCGCACCTACCTGGGGCTCTTGGCATTGCTGTTTCTGTGCGGACTGTATATGGCACTCCCGCGCAAACGTGTCTTCTACCTATCGCTCGTGCCACTCGCCCTGTTGATGGGCCTGTTGGTGGCCATTACCCCTGCGATGGATAAGATCGCCGCAACCACCTACACGGAGTCGTCGCCATTCGACTTCTGGCGCACAGTAACGAACGGCCGCTCCGTATTTTGGCCGGCGGATATTGCCGCGTATCAGCAGCTTTCACTGGCGGGGAGGCTATTTGGCGCGGGCTTTTCTTATGTGTACGAGATAAACCGGGAGGCGCTGAACGCATCCATCTGGGCGCACAACGACTTTCTGAATTTGCTGCTTGGCTTTGGTGCGTCGGGCCTCTTCTGCTACCTGTATAGCCTATGGTTCCTGGTGAAAACCGCGCTGCACAAAGGCGGCAAAATCGCTGCATTCACCGGGGCCGGTTTCTTCCTGCTGTGGTTTGTGAACGCATTCTTCAACATGGTCTATACCTACACCTGCGCGGTACTGGCGCTGCCGTTTCTGCTGCTGGCCTTTGGCTGGACCAAGGAGGAATGAACATGCGCGTATCGGTCATCATCCCGGTGTACAACGTGGCGGCGTACCTGCCCACATGCATTGACAGCGTGCTTTCGCAGGACTATTCGGACCTGCAGGTCATTCTGGTGGATGATGGCGCTACCGATGCCTCCGGCGCGCTATGCGATCAGGCGGCTATGCGGGATGCCCGAGTCACTGTGCTGCACCAGCCCAATGGCGGCCTGTCTGCCGCGCGGAACGCGGGCCTGCTGGCGGCGGATGGCGAGGCCGTGCTGTTCGTCGATGCGGATGACTTGCTGCTCCCGGGCGGCGTATCCGCACTGGCGGCGGCGTTTGGTGAAGACGCTGACCTCGTCGTCGGGCGGGCAGTCCACCTATACCCCACCGGCCCTGTGGAGGAAACCTGGCGCATGGACAGCGCTGGGCTCCTTGGCCTTGCCGCGCCGGAACAATACGGTGCACTGATGTGCGAAAGCGGCGTGTGTCTCTGGAACGCATGGCGTGCGCTGGTACGCCGCTCGTTTCTGTTGGATCATGGGCTGCTCTTCAATCCTTTGCTGCGTGCGGCGGAGGACCTGGAATGGTTTGTGCGGATGGCTCCCTGTGCACGGCGGGTCAGCGTCTGTGACAGTATTCCCTTCTACGCCTACCGCCATGAGCGTGAAGGCTCCATCATGACATCCTCATCGGCGGATACGCTGCAAACAACCATACAGGTGATCCTAAGCTCGGCAGGCACGCTCTCCCCGTATGCGGGCGGGTCGTTCCACGCCTGCCTGCACGATCAGATGATCACATCACTGTGCATGGCGTTGGTCGCCGCCCAGAGACTTCCTGCGCGGGAACGGCGGGCGGTGCTTGGCGCGGTCAATGCGGAATCCCTGTCACGCCTCTCCGCCACCGGCACAAAGCAGCGGCTGGCCTTGCGTCTGCTGCGGCATCTTGGGGCGCCCGCTGCCGCGCGGATCATAGACTGTTCGCGCTCCGCGCGGGGAAAGTAGCTGGCGCTTGCCGCCAATTCGTGATACGATAGCCATAGAGTCCAAATGCACCAAAGCGGGAGGTTTTTCCATGGTTGGCGACAAGTATCCCTGCGAAATGCGCGCCTATACCGATCGCAAGAGCGGTCTCACTGTCCGCCAGTTGACGCGCGACTTTGCTAACGAGCACCTATATTTCACCGACAACTCATTCGACAGCGAGCGCAATGAGATCATTTTCTTTTCCTCCCGGCCCCACGGCGGGCGGGTAATGAACCTATTCCGCATGGACCTTTGCACGGGCGAGATGACGCAGCTGACCGATGTACCCGGCGGCATTACCGTGCGGGGCCGCACCAAGACGCCGGACAGCGAGTACGTCGCCTATACCGTCGGGGACCAAATCCGCGTGCTGCACACGCCCACGCTGGTGGAACGCACCATCTACGAGGACCCCGGAATGGACTTCTGGAGCCTTTCGATCAGTCCGGATAAGCGGCTGATCGGCTTCACACGCAATGAGAAGGTGCAAAGCGTCTACGGCCAGCAGCGGAACTACGGCGGATTTAAAGAGAAAATGTTTGATGTGAAGGATGGCCGCGTCAGCGTGATGAACCTGGACGGCACCGGTTTCCGCGATGTGTACCGCGATACGCATTGGGTGGGGCACTTTCAGTTCTCGCCGGACGACGCGAACATCGCGATGTACTGCCATGAAGGCCCATGGAACTATGTGCAGCAGCGCATCTGGTTGATCGAGATCGAAAGCGGCGCGGTACGCCCATGCTTCCGCCAGCAGGAGGATGACTGCGTCGGGCATGAGTTCTGGACGCGGGACGGTTATGTCCTCTTCGACAACCGGCGCAAAGGGCACGACGGCACCATCACCTCCGACAAGACGCAGGCCGTCGCGCCGGACCTCCCCACCGACCAGATTCCGTATTTCGGCTTCGCGGACAAGCGCGGCGAGGTCGTCCGCACGGTGGAGATGCCGTTCTACTGCAACCACTATCACGCAAACAGCGACAACTCCCTCTTTGTGGGCGACGCGGTGGAGGATATCGTGCTGATCGATCCAACCCAATCACCCGCTGAGCTGCGCGTGCTGGCCGGGCATAACACCAGCTGGCGCTACCAGCGCTCCCACCCGCACCCAACCTTCAGCTGGGATGACCGGCAAATTCTCTTTGCCGCCGACACCGATGACGGCCCCACGAATTTATTTCTCATTGATCTGGCCGAAAATGGCCTGCTGAAAGAAGGCGCCAAGGCATGAGCAAAGTGCGCATTGGCGTAATCGGCGCGGGCTGGCGCGCAGGTTTCTTTGTGCAGGCCGCGCAGGCGCTTCCGGAGTTGTTTGAGCTGGTCGGTGTTGTCTGCCGCAGCGACAAGGGACGCGAGGTGGCGGCTTCCTGGGGCGCGACACCTCTTGCCTCGCATGAGGCGCTGTGGGACCTCGCGCCGGACTACGCGGTGCTCTGCGCCGGGCGCGACAGCGTAGGGGAGCTGATGCGCCTGTACGCTGCGAAGGGCATACCGCTGCTGATCGAGACGTTCGCCGCACGGAGCGTGGACGAGCTGCACGCGCTGCATGATGATCTTACCGGGGCGCGCATCCAGGTCGCGGAGCAGTACCCCTTCCAACCGCTGAACGCCGCGCGCGCTGCGGTGGCGGATTCGGGCCTGCTGGGGCCCGTCTATCAGGTGCAGACGAGCCTGCCCAACGGTTACCACGCCGTCGCGATGCTGCGGCGCGTGCTGGGTGTTGGCCGCGCATGCCCGGTCATCCGGGCAAACCGGTATACACACCGCATGATCGGCGGGCCGGGCAGGGCAGGCGATCCGGCCGGCGAGGCGTTGGTTGAGGCGGGTCAACTGCTGTTCCAGCTGGACTACGGCGACCGGCAGGCGCTCAATGATATCGAGGACAACCAGCACCGCTCGTTTGTCCGCACGCAGCACTGGGTGATCCGGGGCGAGCGCGGCGAGCTGCGGGGTGAAGATGTCCATTATCTGCACGATGCGGTGACGCCATGCCACTTCACGCTGGAGCGCGTGATGGCCGGAGCGGGTCCGAACCTGGAGGGGCTGTACCTGCGCGGCGTGCGCGGTGGCGAGCGGGGCTGGTATTACCAGAACCCCTTTATGCCTGCCCGCCTGTACGACGATGAACTGGCCGTCGCCACCTGCATGGCCAAAATGGCGGACTATGTGCGCACAGGCGTACCCTTCTACCCGCTGGCGGAGGGCATGATGGACCAATACCTGACGCTGCTGATTGATCAGGCGGTGGCCGAAGGGCGTCCGGTGGAGACCGTGCCGCAGGCATGGACGGAATGACGAAAGGGCGGGATGCGCGTGTTTGAGTTGATGGCGACAGCGCCATTTGGGCTGGAAGGTGTGGTGGCGGATGAGTTGAGGGCGCTGGGCATGCGGGATGTCCGTGCGGGCCTGGGCGGTGCGCGCTTTGCGGGCGAGGCGAAGGACATCATGACCGCAAATCTATGGCTGCGCGCGGCAGACCGGGTGTTGATCGTTGTGGGCCAGTTTGAGGCCAAGACGTTTGATGCGCTGTTTGAGGGCGTGAAGGCGCTGCCCTGGGAAAACTTCATTTCCGCCGACGCGAAGTTTCCTGTCAGCGGCAACTGCGCGCGCTCGCAGCTGATGAGCGTCAGCGACTGCCAGTCCATCGCTAAGAAGGCGATCGTGGAGCGCCTGCGCGCACGCCACAAGAAACAGATGCTGCCCGAGACCACCGAAACATATGCCGTGCAGGTCGCGCTGCACCAAGACACTGCGACGCTCACGCTGGATACCAGCGGCACGGGGCTTTCCCGGCGGGGCTACCGTACCTGGAACGGCGAAGCGCCGCTGCGGGAGACGCTTGCCGCGTCTCTGCTGCTGCTCTCCCCATGGCGGCCCGGCCAGCCGCTGCATGATCCGATGTGCGGCACCGGGACGCTGCTCGTGGAGGCAGCCTTTATCGCGGCAAACCGCGCGCCGGGCCTCACCCGCGCGTTTGCCTGCGAGGCATGGCGCTGGATGCCCCAGGCCGACCTGCACGCGCCTCGCGATGCGGCAAAGGCTGCCGTGCGGCTGGACGCCATTGAGGGCATTACTGGGGCGGATGTGGACGAGGGTGCGCTGGAGCTTGCCCACCGCCATCTGCAGCAAGCGGGCCTTGCAGGCCGTATTCCGCTGGAATGCAAGGATGTGCGGGATGCGAAACTTGCGCCGGGCCGCGGCCTGATACTGACCAACCCTCCCTATGGTGAGCGCATGTCCGACCGCGCGGGGTGCGAGTCCATCGCCCGGGGGCTTGCCCGCTTGCAGCGGGACAGCGGTCGCACCTTCTGCGTTATTACCGGGTTCACCACGTTTGAGCGCGCGTTCGGCCGCCGCGCCGACAAGCGGAGGCGGCTCTATAACGGCCGCCTGGAATGCGAGTTTATGACCTTTTTCAGCAAGTAGCCCGAATTTTCGCCCGCTTGACGTCGCCGCGTGAATAGGGTATTCTGTAGGGTGTATAGAGGGATTTCCTCAGAAATCCCTCTATGGCGCGATATCTTCGAATTCGCGCCGCAGGAGGATACCCCATGAACGCGACCGAACGAATGATGATGCACTTGCTTACCTGTGCGCTGCGCCAGACCCCGCCAGACGCGTCTTACGCGGAGGGCGTTGACTGGGCGGCGCTGTTTACGTTCGCGCAGGCGCACAAGATTGATGCGCTGCTGCTGGACCCCATCTGCATGCTGCCGGAGGACAAGCAGCCCTCCATGAACGTGCTGGCCGCGTGGCAGGAAAACGCGATGCTCACGATGATGGGCCAAGTGCTGATTGTGGAGCAGCTGCACGCGCTGCTGGGCGCACTGTCCGCAGCGAAGGTGCGCGCGGTGGTGCTCAAGGGTGTTGCGCTCAAGGCGCTATACCCCCAGCCAGACCTGCGCACCATGTCCGATGCGGACCTGCTGGTCGCGCCGGACCAGTACGAGGCGGCGTGCGCAGTCCACGTCGCGGAAGGATACACGCTGCTGGAGACGGAACCGGGCGTGAATGTATACGGCAGCCCGGATGGCCTGCGGGTGGAGCTGCATGCGCGCCTGTTTGACAAGACTGCCTATGGATTCCTCTCCCGCCTGGACGAGGATGCGATGTTTCCCGTCACACTTTCGCGGGTGGAAGCGGTCTACGGCGGCGAGGCGTATGTCTTCCCGCCCAAGGAACACGCGCTGTTTATGCTTTGCCACATGGCCAAGCACATGATCACCACCGGCTTTGGCCTTCGGCAGACGGTGGATTTTATGTTGTTTGCTGAGGCCAACGACACGGTGATGGATTGGGATGCCTTTTGGCGCGAGGCAGAGGTGCTGGGCCTTTCGGCGTTCGCGTCAGCACTGCTGCTGCTGGGCGTGACGTATCTTTCAATGCCTGAGGGCAAATGGTCTCGCGGTGCTTCGCAGGATGCGGCTGCTATGGAAGGCCTGCTGGACGATCTGCTCGACGCAGGCGTGTTTGGCAACCGCACCGAGGAGCGGCGGCGCAGCGCGGCGGTCGTCTATCGCACGTATGACGAAAAGGACGGCGATTCTGGCCGCCTGCGCCGGGCGATCTTTCCTTCGGCCAGCAGTCTGAAGGCCCCGTATTTGTACGCGCGCAAGCACCCCATACTGCTGCCGGCGGCATGGGTGCATCGCTGGGTGCTATACGGCGTTTCGCTGATCACTGGCAAGGCAAGCCACAAGGATACCGCCGCGGGCATACAGATTGCGGATGAGCGGCTACTGCTGCTGGGCCGCCTGGGCCTGCGCGATGACATCAAAAAATAGGAGGATTAAGCTATGGACAACCAGGAGAACAAACAACCGCAGCAGGGCGGCCTCTTTGCGGATCGCCCGGAAGGCGCGCGCTTCATGTTCCTGCGCAATGTGCTGATCGGGGTCAAGCCCGGCTATGTCCTGCGCAAGGTGGGCCAGGCGTACATGGTCATGCCGACCGGCCCGCGCATGAAGGAATACAAGGGCATGATCACGCTGAATGAAACCGGCGCTTTTCTATTCAAAGAGGCGCAAAAGCCGGAATCCACGCAGCGCAAGCTGAAGGACGCCTGCATTGCGGAATATGGCGCGACCGAAGAAGAAGCGGAGAAGGCCGTGGAATCGTTCATACAGCAGTGTGTGCAGTGCGGCCTGTTTGAGTTTGAAACCAAGATCATCGACACGATTGAAAATAGAGAGGTTTCCGAGGATGAATTTCGATCCATCACAGGCGGAGGGGCCGTACAGTCCTGAAGAGAGCTGGCGCATCCGCGAAGATAACTATGAGCGCACGCAGAACTTCAACCTCTTTCAGGAGGCGATGCTTTGGCATGCGCGCGAAAACCATATCCCCTATAAAGGCACATTCGAGCTGACACCGCGCTGCAGCATGAAATGCCGCATGTGCTATATGCGTCTGGACCCGCCGCAGATCCGCGAGCAGGGGCGCGAGCTGACCACACAGGAATGGATTGACCTGGGTCGGATGGCGTTTGAGGCGGGCACGCTTGACCTGCTTTTAACCGGCGGTGAGCCGATGCTTAGGCCCGATTTTGCTGAGATTTACACCGCACTGTCCGATATGGGCTTTCTGCTGCGCATCTTCACCAACGCCACGCTGGTGACGCCGGAGATTATGGCGCTGCTCCGTGAACGCCCGCCGCAGGCGATGGAGATCACGCTGTACGGCGCGAGCGAGGAGACCTACCACCGCATTGGCGGGTGGGCCGAGGGCTATACCCGCGCCATCGCCGCGGTGGAAGAGCTCCGCACCTTCCTACCCTCGTTAAAGCTCAAAACGACGATCATCCGTGACAACGCAGCCGATTACCCGGCACTGGTGCAGTTCGCGCAGGAGCGCGCGCTTAGGCTTGAGCCGACATTGATGCCGTTCCCAGCAGTGCGCGGCGCATGCTCCACCGCGCGCGAGGAGCGACTGACGGTCGACGAGCTGCTGGACTTCTATGAAAAGAATAACATCTCCCTTTCCGGTGAGGACTGCGGCGCACCCGATCCCGAGAACCGCGAAGCACTGTTCTGCGACGCGGGCCTGTGCACCTACAACATTCTATGGAACGGCGACATGGTCGCCTGCAACGTGGACGACGACCCTGCCCGCCCCATCGGCCATCCGCTGGAGGAAGGCTTCTCCGCCGCCTGGGACCGTCTCCGCGATTTCCGTTGCGGAAAGGTACTGCCCGCACCATGCCGCGACTGCCCGGTATACGGCGAGTGCGGCTGCTGCGCGGTCCACCACCGCATCGAATCCGGCGCGTACGACAAACAGGCGCGGTACCTGTGTGACTTTTACCGGCGGGCCGGGGGGCTGGAGTTGGCGCCGTAGGAGAACGGAGAACGCCAGGGGGACTTTGTCCCCCTGGACCCCCTCGCGAAGGGCTTTGCCCTTTCGAAACCCAACATTTCGCCTCACGGCGGGATGCATTTTAGCAATCAGTTCAGAAACATAAAAAAGCCCGCCGTGAGGCGAGCTTGGGAGTCCAGAGGGCCTAAGGCCCTTTGGCAGGGGGTCTGGGGGACAGCGTCCCCCAGCGTTCCCCCGTTCTTTTCGTTCCTCTTACGACACCGCGTCCGGCTCAATCTTCAGCGCCGTCTCGGGCTTCACGCCCTGCGACTGCTTGCGCCGCCTGACGGGCGAGGTGTCCAGCACCAGCTCCGGCGGCTTTTCGCCGCGCACGGTTTCGGCGGTCACGATGCACTTGCGTACATCCTCGCGGACCGGCAACTCGAACATGATGTCCAGCAGCACGCCCTCGATGATCGACCGCAGGCCGCGCGCGCCGCTCTTGCGCTCAATGGCCTGCCTGGCGATGGTTTTCAACGACTCCTCGTCGAACTCCAGCTCCACGCCGTCCAGCTCCATGAGCTTTGCGTACTGCTTCACCAGCGCGTTACGCGGCTCGGTGAGGATTTTCACCAGGGCCTCTTCGTCCAGCTTATCCAGCGTGACGATGATCGGCAGACGGCCGACGAACTCCGGGATCAGGCCGAACTTGAGCAAGTCTTCGGGGCGAATCTGGCGCAGGATCGCGCCGATATCCTTCTCCTGCTGGCCGCGCACATCCGCGCCGAAGCCCATGGACTTCTTGCCGATGCGGCTCTCGATCGTCTTGTCGATGCCGTCAAACGCACCACCGCAGATGAAGAGGATGTTGGTCGTGTCGATCTGGATGAACTCCTGGTGCGGGTGCTTGCGGCCGCCCTGGGGGGGGACGCTTGCGACCGTGCCCTCCAGGATTTTCAGCAGCGCCTGCTGCACGCCTTCGCCGCTGACATCGCGGGTGATCGACGGATTCTCGCTCTTGCGGGCGATCTTGTCGATCTCGTCGATGTAGATGATGCCTCGCTGCGCCGCCTGCACGTCATAGTCGGCGTTCTGGATCAGGCGCAGCAGGATGTTCTCGACGTCCTCGCCCACGTAGCCGGCCTCGGTGTGGCTGGTCGCGTCGGCGATGGCGAACGGCACGTTCAGGATCTTCGCCAGCGTTTGCGCCAGGAAGGTCTTGCCGCAGCCCGTCGGGCCCAGCATAACGATGTTGGACTTTTGCAGTTCCACATCGCCCGCGGCGCTCGGCGGGGTGTTGATACGCTTATAGTGGTTGTAGACCGCTACGGCCAGCGACCGCTTGGCGGCCTCCTGCCCGACGACATACTGGTCCAGCACGGTCTTGATCTCGGTGGGCTTGGGCACGGACCCGGGTTCAAACTCGCGCTTCTCGCCCAGCTCTTCCGCGATGATCTCGTGGCAGAGCATTACGCATTCGTTGCAAATATAGACGTTGGGCCCCGCGACCAGCTTGTGTACCTGCTCCTGCCGCTTTCCGCAGAAAGCGCATTTCACCGGCCCCTCCGGCCCCTTGATGTTGTTGCCAGCCATAATTACCTCGTTTCAGCGCCCGGTTAACCGCGCGGCTGATAGATCTCGTCGATGATACCGTATGCGAGGGCTTCCTCCGCGGACATAAAATAATCGCGTTCCACGTCCGCTTCGACGCGTTCGAGCGGCTGCCCGGTCATTTGGCTCATCAGGTCGTTCATCTTCTTTTTGGTTTTGAGAATCCACTCGGCCTGGATCTTGATATCCGTCGCCTGGCCGCGTGCGCCGCCGGACGGCTGGTGGATCATCACTTCGCTGTTGGGCAGCGCGAACCGCTTGCCCTTTTCACCGGCCATCAGCAGGAACGCGCCCATCGACGCGGCCATGCCAACGCACATCGTGCGCACCTGCGGCTTGATGTAGCGCATTGTGTCAAAAATGGCCATGCCGGCCGTGATTGATCCGCCGGGGCTGTTGATGTACAGCGAGATATCCGCGTCCGGATTCTCCATTTCCAGGAACAGAAGCTGCGCCACCACGAGGTTGGCCATATCATCGCCAATTTCGCCGCCAAGGAACACGATCCTGTCCTTGAGCAGGCGGGAATAGATGTCATACGAGCGCTCCCCGCGGTTGGTTTGTTCGATAACGTATGGGACTAGGGTCATGTCTTTCCCTCCTTTTTGGCATTGGGCTTGAATATATACGTGGGTTTACTCCGCCGCCTTGGCTTCCTTCTTCAGGAAATTCAATGTGGCGATGGTGGCCGCGTCTTCTTTGACGTACTCCATTTGCTGGTCGTTCAGCTCGGCGCGGAACGCTTCCAGTTCCTTGCCGCTCTGCTCGGCGTAGCGGGCCAGCACGTCGTCGATTTCGGCGGGCGTGGGCTCGATCCCCTCGGCCTTGCGGACGGCTTCGAGAGCCAACTCGCCCTTGACGCGCTTTTCGGCCTCGTCACGGTACTGACCGCGCAGATCGTCCATCGTCTGGCCGGTGTACTTGAGGAAGTTCTCCATCGTGACGCCCTGGTACATCATGCGCATCTGCATGTCGCGCAGCATGTTGTCAACCTGGCGCTCCACCATGGGCGGCGGCACGTCGATGGACGCACCCTCGACCACAGCGTCAACCAGCTCGTTTTCAAAGTTCGCGTCGGCGCGGCGCACGGCTTCCTTCGAAAGCTTCGCCCGGATGTCCGCTTTGTATTCTTCCAGGGTGTCGAACTCGGACACGTCCTTGGCAAATTCATCATCCAGCGCGGGCAGCTCGCGGGTGCGGATGCCCAGCACCTTGACGTGGAACACGGCGGCCTTGCCAGCAAGTTCCTCGGAGTGGTACTTCTCGGGGAAGGTAACGGACAGGTCGCGCTCCTCGCCGATTTCCATGCCAATCATTTGCTCTTCAAAGCCAGGAATAAACTGGCCCGAGCCGATGGTCAGCTTCTGATCCTCGGCGGTGCCGCCTTCAAAAGCGACGCCGTCGACAGTGCCCATGTAGTTCAGCGAGACGATGTCGTCATCCTGCACCGGACGGCCTTCGACCTCTTCTTCGCGCGCGTTGCGCTCGCGGACACGGCCCAGCTCCTGGTCGATGGCGTCGTCGTCCACAGTGTCGTCCTCGCGCTGCACGTCCAGGCCCTTGTACTCGCCCAGCGTGACTTCCGGCTTCACGTAGATGTCCGCCACGACAACCAGATTTTGCTTGCCACCGATCGTCTCAATGTCGATCTCCGGCTGGCCTACGGCGTCGATTGCATTGGCCTTCAGGGCTTCCTCATACATGTCCGGGAACACCAAATCGAAGGCTTCTTCGTAAAGAATGCTCTCGCCGTACATCTGCTCGATCAGCTTGCGGGGCGCCTTGCCCTTGCGGAAGCCCGGCACGTTGACCCTGCCGCGCGTCTTCAGGTACGCCTTTTGCATCGCCTGCTCGAACGCGTCGGCCTCAAGCTCCATGCGGAGCTTTACTTGATTGGTAGAAACCTTCTCCATGGTGGAATTCATGCGTTTTCCTCCCGTGATCGAATGCGCGGCATGCAGCCGCATGGCAAAATGTGCCAACTATCATTTTAGCACATGGCAACTCAGAATGCAACCTTGCCGCCGTGTTCGTTTTATGGTATGCTTTTTTTCATAGCAAAACCATGAAAGCGGGTTAGTATATGAATATTTTCCGTCGCTATCCGGCGGGGTCCTGCTGCTGGACGGCGGGTTCGGCAGCCAGATGGCGGAACGCGGCCTTCTGGCCGACTGCGCCGAGCGCCTGAACCTGACGCACCCGGACGACGTGCGCGCCGTGCACCGCGCCTATGTGGAGGCTGGCTCGCGCGCTGTGGAGACGAACACGCTGGGCGCCAGCCCCATTCGCCTGCACGCGCACGGCCTTGAGAAGGATGCGGCACGCATCACTGAGGCAGCCGTCGGCCATGTCCGCGCGGCGGGCGCGGAGATCGTCGCGGTGTCGATGGGCACCACGGCTGAGTTTCTCGCCCCGGTGGGCGAACTGACCTTTGATGCCGCGGTGGAAAATTTTGCCGTACAGGCACGTGCCGCAAAGCAGGCAGGCGGCGACCTGATCTTTTCCGAGACGCTGACCGACATGGCCGAGGCACGTGCGATGTGGCTGGCGGCGCAGGCTGCCGGGCTGCCTTTTTCCGCATCGTTCACCTTCATGGAGAACGGCCGCACGTTGACCGGCAGCACGCCGGAAATCTGCGCGCTGACCGCGGAGGCGATGGGTGCGTGCATGGTCGGCATCAACTGCGTTGGCGACCCTGCGCTGCTGCTGTCCATCGTGCAGGCAATGCGCGGCGCGTGCTCGCTGCCGATCGTCGCCCAACCGAACGCCGGTCTGCCCGATAAGGTCGACGGCAAGCTCGTCTACCGCATGACGCCTGATGATCTTCTGCCCACCATGGCCGAGGCGATCCGTTTGGGCACATCTGCGATTGGCGGCTGCTGCGGCACCACACCTGCGCACATCCGCGCGATGGCGGCGCTCGTGCAGAACGTCTCAGCCCCTACACTGCCGCCCGCCGGTCCGCCGCGCGTGTGCAGCCTGCGCACGCTGCTGCCACTTGCTGACGCGCTTGTCGATCTGGAAGAAATGACGCCGGACGCTATCGATGTTCCGGACGCGGCGGCCGTAATGCTCGACCTGCGCGGCGCATCCCCCGATGACGCGGACGAAGCGATGGACGAAGCGCTGCTGCTCATCCACAAACCAATGCTATTTCGCGCCGACAGCGCCGAAACGCTCGCTCGTGCGCTGCGCCGTTATCCGGGCGTCGCGGCGTATGATGCACCGTTTGACGCAGGATTTGGCGCAATCCGGCTGTAGTTTTTCGCCGCAAATATTTGCCATTTTTTACGCAGAACTAGTTTCGACGGATATCTTTCCTTTTATAGCATCCCGGCGGCAATTGCATGTCGCCGGGATTTTTGACATTTTGCCCGGGATTTAACAGCGTATTTTTAGCGCCGCGCGGCACAATAGCGTTGACAACGGGAGCGAGGAGGTGAAAACAATGGCGAAGAGCAACAGCACCAACGTACCGGAGGCCCGCGCAGCGCTGAACAACATGAAGTACGAAATCGCGCGTGAGCTGGGCATCAACCTCAAGCAGGGCTACAACGGCGATCTCACGTCCCGTGAGAACGGCTATGTCGGCGGGTACATGGTCAAGCGTCTGATCGAACAGGCAGAGCGTCAGATGGCCGGCAAGTAAGCCCACATCGCTATCCCGAGAGAAAGGAGGACAAAGCAAATGTTCACACCGAACACGCAGCCCGGTCAGGTGAATACCCAGAACCAGGCGCAGAGCCAGCAGAACCAGAATGGTTCCAGCTCCAATTCGAGCACGCACGTCGTGCCGGAGGCGAAGAACGCGATGAACCAGATGAAGCACGAAATCGCGGGCGAGCTGGGCATTAACCTGAAGCAGGGCTATAATGGCGATTTGACCTCGCGGCAGGCCGGCTACATCGGCGGCTACATGGTCAAGCGCATGATCGAACAGCAAGAGCAGGCCATGAGCAAGAACCAGTTCTAATGAGCTAAGCTCTAGGCATGTTTACTTTTACAGTGGCTGAAAGATCCTGAAAAGATACGTGGGCGCTCGCACTTTGTAAAAAATGCGTACGCCCACGGTTTTTATTTTCCAGGTGGTTTACAAGCCCGGCAGCAGAAAAATCGCGATGTTGAAAAACACGATCAGCGCCACCGCGTCCACGATGGTGGTAATGAGTGGACTTGCCATCAGCGCCGGGTCCAGACCGATCTTGTCGGCAATCAGCGGCAGCGTGCAACCGACCATCTTGGCCGCGGTAACTACTACCAACAGCGTTAGAGAAACCACCGTGGCCACCAATGGGTCGCCGTTCATGATCCACACGCGCAGGAAGTTGACCACCGCCACGCAGACACCCACCAGCACGCTCACCCGGAACTCTTTCCACAGGATGGTAAAGATATCCTTAAACTCCACCTCACCCAGTGTCAGCGCGCGAATGATGGAGACCGAGGCCTGCGAGCCGGCGTTTCCGCCGGTGTCCATCAGCATCGGAATAAACGACGCCAGCAGCACGTTCGCCGCCAACGCGGCGTCATAGCGGTTGATGATCATACCGGTGAACGTTGCGGAAACCATCAGCACGATCAGCCAGACGACCCGGTTCTTCGCCAGCGTCAGGACGCCCGTATGCATATAGCCGTCCTCGTTTGGCTGCATGGCGGCCATCTTGTAGATGTCCTCAGTCGTTTCTTCTTCGATGACGTCGACTACGTCGTCGATGGTAATGATGCCCACCAGGCGGTTTTCGTTGTCGACCACCGGCATGGACAAAAGGTCGTACTTCTTGAACTTGTCGGCCACATCGGCCTGGTGATCGTGCGTGTTCACGGTGATGACATCCGTCACCATCAGTTCGCCGATCTTCTCATCGTCCTTGGCCGTAAGCACATCACGCAGGCCGACGACGCCTTCCAGGTGCCGCTGCTTGTCGGTGACGAACAGCGTGGAGATGGACTCCTTATCCTCGCTCTGGCTGCGAATCTCTTCGATGGCGCGGCGCACGGTCCATATGTCGTCCAGGCCCATGTACTCGATCGTCATCAGGCTGCCGGCGCTTTCCTCCGGGTACATCAGCAGCTGGTTGATCTGCTGGCGCGTCTCGGAATCCGCGGCGCGGATCACGCGCTTGACGATGGACGCGGGCATCTCCTCGATGAAGTCGACCGTATCGTCCAGGAACAGGTCATTGACGATGCGGGCCAGCTCCTTATCGCTCAGGCCTTCAACGATCCTCTGCTGCACATCGTGCGTGAGGTAGGAAAATACATCTGCCGCCAGCTCTTTGGGAAGCATACGGAAGATGATAAGAATGCGCGGGTCCTCCTGGTCTTCAATCTCCGAGAGCCAATCGGCGATGTCGACCTCGTTCATTTCGCTCAGGCGCGCGTGCGCCTCGCTGAATTTGCGCTGTTCGATGAGCTGCAACAACTCCCCATGGGAACCGCCTCCTTTTCATTTTGTGTTTTGCGACAGCAAAACAAGACCACGGGCATTTGGGCTGCGGTGGTCATCTGAGGCGAATGAGGTTGTGCCTATACGGCGGCGGAAAGGGCCGCGCGTATCGGAGCTTCCTCATGCGGCGCGTATTCGAAGATATCGCGCCATAAGGGGATTTCATCAGAAATCCCTGCCTGCCCGCCCCGGATGCATTGACCTCCGCTGGGATCCATTCCCGCCACCTCCTTTGACCAGTTTGCACCCCTATTGTATGAAGGAATGTGCCGTCTGTCAACTCAAGAAAAGATTGCTTTGCAATCTATCAGAAATAGTATATAATAACCTTGATTTCCCATGCCTTAGCGGCCTGAACAGGAGTGATTGATACGAATAGTGTAGTTCGCCCACGCTCCTTGCGTCGGGTCGTCTTATTAGTTAGCGGCATTATTCTTGTCGCTTTCATTGCGCTATTTTTTTCCATCGTACAGACCTCCATGCAGCGCATGCTCCTGCAGGCGGAGGATGACTCCCTGCAAAAGCAAATGGAGATCGTCAGCGGCACGCTCAGCTCAGCGCGCGAGATGCTTATCACCGCAACCATGGACCTGGCGCACTGGAAGGAAACCGTCTCCTTCGCAAACGGCGAGAACCCAGATTATATGGAAAACAACTGGCCCGGCTCCACCATCCTGAAGAACAACAGCCTTAACCTCCTGTTCATCAAGGACCAGACCGGCAGGGATGTTTATACGGAATTTTACAGCCACATCGAAGGCCAGGTAATTTCGCAGCCCAAGGGCTTCTCTGAGTACCTCAACTCCCTGTCCAAAGCCGTGCTAAAGGACTACGCGCAGCTCTCCCCCACCGATATATCCGATCCGGGCATTGGCATGGAGGGCATCCTGTTCTATCAGGGCATTGCCTATAATATCTGCATCAAGCCCATCGTGGTGGTCGGGAACATGGGCGAACCCGTAGGCACAGTCATCTTTGGCAACATGCTTGATAACGCGCAGCTCAAGCGCATCACCCACTTTACCACCACCGAGTTTGAGATGATCGACCACCTGGATACCAGCGGAGACGGGCTTTCCGTGAGCCTTTCCAGCAACACCATTATGTCCGCCACACTGCCGCTGAAGGATATCTATGGCAACACCATCACGCTGCGCATGACGATGCCGCGCACGATGTACTCGCAGGGGCGCAATGTCATTCTGCTGGCCATCCTGATGCTGGTCGGCGCGATCATCCTGATGATCGCCATCCTCTACACGCTCATTTCCCGCCTGGTACTGCAGCCCGTGGAGCACCTCAGCCAGGACATGGCAAGCGTGACAAAGGGCGGCAGCATTACCTCAGATAACTACTCCGGCAACAAGGAACTGTACGAGCTGTGCAACTCCATCAACGATATGCTGGACCGGATGAACACCAGCATGCGGCAGGCGGAGGAGACCAGCGTCTCCATCGGCGTGCTGCGGAGCATCCTCAACGGCATGGACGCGTACCTCTACGTCTCCGACACGGAGACGGACGACATCCTCTTCATCAATGACCGGATGCGAGAACACTATAACCTGCCGAGCGATATCGTCGGGCATACCTGTTGGCGTGTGCTGCAATCCGGCATCTCCAAGCGGTGTTCGTTCTGCCCGATGCACACGCTGGAGAAAGACCATTCGGCCATCGTCGTCTGGGAAGAGCACAGCACCGTCACCGGGCGGTACTACCGCAACACCGACCGCCTGATCCCGTGGACCGGGGATACGCTGGCGCATCTGCAGCACAGCGTGGATATTACGGAGATCAAGCTGGCGCAGGCCGCGCTGAGCGATCGGCTCAAGCAACAGGAATTGATGTCCGCGATGTCGCAGAACTTTATCTCCGCAGACGATATGCCCACGTTGATCAACAACGCGCTGACCATGGCCGGGGAATTCATGAATGTCAGCAACATCACGCTGGGGCATCATAACCAGGAGAAGCAGCAGCTTGAGACCGCTTTCTTTTGGGGAAACCCGCAAAAACCCGGCCGCGAAAACCGCAATAGTATTATCCCGTTCATGCCCGGCGAGCCGATGTACGATGCGCTGGTCACGCACGGACAGTCTCTCTTCACCCAAAGAGACCTCATCGGGCAACGGTGGAAGGATGAAGCGCAGCGCATGCAGATGCGTTCGTTCCTGACAACATCCCTATACGTCGCCGGCACTTTCTGGGGTACCCTGAGTTTTACCGAGCGCGCGGAGGACCGCGAGTGGAGCAGCAGCGACGAGCAGCTCATCATCCTGATCGGCAGTGTCATCTCCGGTGTGATCCTGCGCGACGCCACCGAGGCCAGCCTGGTCAAGATGTCCTCGATCGCCGATAGCTCGCCGTACTTTGTGGCCTACGTTTCTACGTCCGGCGCGTTTGGGTATGTCAACCAGGGTGCGGCGGACATCACCGGCTACGCGATACCGGAGCTGATGGACGGCGGCATGGAGATGCTGCTGGGCGCGGAGAACACGCAGCATGTCATACACGAGATTCTGCCACAGGTGTGGGCCAAGGGCGGTCAGGCGTTTGAGCTGCCACTCACCCGCAAGGACAGGCAAACGCGCATTATATCGATGTCCGTGTTCACCATTGGCACCACGGCGGACAACCTGGGCGTCATTGCCTCCGATATTACCGAAAAAAGACTGCTGGAAAAGGAACTGGTCGCCGCCAAGGAGCAGGCGGAATCGGCCAACCATGCCAAGAGCGACTTCCTCTCCAGCATGAGCCATGAGATGCGCACGCCGATGAACGCGATCATCGGCATGACGAACATTGCCAAGGCATCGGATGACATTGCCAAGAAGGAATACTGCCTGGAGAAGATCAACAACGCATCCAGGCACCTGCTGGGCATCATCAACGACATTCTGGACATGTCCAAGATTGAGGCCAACAAGTTCGAGCTGGCCTATGACGAGTTCAACTTCGAGAAGATGCTGCTGCGCGTGATCAATGTGATCAATTTCCGCATCGATGAGAAATCGCAAAACTTCGTCGTCAACCTGGACAAGGCGGTGCCGCAGAGCGTTATATCGGACGAGCAGCGGCTGGCGCAGGTGATCACCAACCTGCTGTCCAACGCCGTCAAGTTCACGCCGGAGAAGGGCGTGATTACGCTGTCGGCGGCGGTGATCGCCGAGCGCGAAGGCTGGTGCACGCTGCGCATCTCCGTCAGCGATACCGGCAGTGGCATCTCTGACGAACAGCAGGCGCGCCTGTTCCAGTCCTTTGCCCAGGCCGACAGCGGCATCTCCCGCAAGTTCGGCGGCACGGGCCTGGGCCTTGCAATTTCCAAGCGCATTGTGGAAATGATGGGCGGACGCATCTGGGTGGAATCAACGCTGGGCGAAGGCGCGACCTTCACCATGGAGGTCGAGGTGGAGACGGGCCATGCCACGCGGCGCGCACTGCTCAGCCCCGACATCAACTGGCAGAACCTGCGCGTGCTGGCGGTGGATGACTCGCCGGAGGTCCGCGAGTACTTCCAGAGCGTGATGGAATCGCTCGGCTTCTCATGCGAGGTGGCCTCCAGCGGGCGCGAGGCGATTGACCTGATTGAGTCAGCCGACCCGCCGTACCATATCATTTTCGTCGACTGGAAGATGCCGGGCATGGACGGTGTGGAACATACCCGCCGCATCAAGGACCGCTTCACCGTCAATACAGTGGTCATCATGATCTCCGCCAGCGAGTGGAACGAAATAGAGACCGACGCCAAGCGCGCCGGGGTGGATTATTTTGTGCCCAAGCCGCTGTTTTCTTCCCAGCTGGTGGACTGTATCAATGAGTGCCTGACCCCTGAGACGCATGACCTGGCCGAGATCGGTCAGGCGGACCAGGTAAACCGCTACGCGGGCAAACGCATCCTGTTGGCGGAGGACGTGGAGATCAACCGCGAGATCGTGCTGACGCTGCTGGAAACCACGGGCGTCACCATCGACTGCGCGGAGAACGGCAAGGAAGCGCTGGACATGTTCGAGGCAAACCCCGACGCTTACGACATGATCTTTATGGACATCCACATGCCGGAGATGGACGGCTACGAATCCTCCCGCCGCATCCGCGCGCTGCCAATCGAACAGGCGAAGAAGGTGCCCATCGTGGCGATGACGGCGAACGTATTCCGCGAGGATGTCGAAAGGTGCCTTGCCGCGGGAATGGACGGACACATGGGCAAGCCGATTGATATGGGCGAGTTATTCGAGAAGCTGGAGACGTACTTGATGGGGCGGGGCTAGGAAACGAAGAGGAGACGCAAGGGGACGCTGTCCCCTTGACCCCTGCCAAAGG
>JAVBQK010000175.1:0-4397 GCA_031549105.1 Eubacteriales bacterium | reverse complement strand
ACTCTTCGACGGTGATGACGCCGTCGTTGCCCACTTTTTCCATCGCATCGGCGATCAGGTCGCCAATCGCGTCGTCGGAGGCGGAGATCGCGGCAACCTGCGCGATTTCGTTCTTGCCGCCGATCGGCTTGGACAGGTTCTTCAGGCCCTCAACAGCGGCCACGGTGGCGGCCTCGATGCCGCGCTTGAGGATCATCGGGTTCGCGCCGGCGGCCAGGTTCTTCAGGCCTTCGCGCAGGATCGCCTGCGCCAGCAGCGTGGCGGTGGTGGTGCCGTCGCCCGCGACATCGTTGGTCTTGGTGGCGACTTCCTTGACGAGCTGCGCGCCCATGTTCTCAAACGCGTCTTCCAGCTCGATCTCCTTGGCGATGGTCACGCCGTCGTTGGTGATCTGCGGCGCGCCAAACTTCTTGTCCAGGACAACGTTGCGGCCCTTGGGGCCCAGGGTGATCTTGACGGTATCCGCCAGGGCATTCGCGCCAGCTTCCAGCGCCTTGCGCGCATCCGCGCCGTATTTCAGTTGCTTAGCCATATTCTATATTCGCTCCTTTTCCTTATTCGACCACGGCGAGGATATCGCTCTGGCGAACGATGATCAGCTCTTCGGAATCAACCTTCACTTCGGTGCCGGCGTACTTGGAATAAATGACCTTCTGGCCGACCTTCACGTGCATGGTGATCTCCTTGCCGTCCACATTGCCGCCGGGGCCCACTGCGATCACTTCGGCCATCTGCGGCTTTTCCTTCGCCGTGCCGGCCAGGATGATGCCGCCCTTGGATACTTCGTTCATTTCGGCGTTCTTGATCACGACACGGTCGCCGAGAGGTTTAATCTGCATGGAATGTGCCTCCTTGGATTGTTTTTGGATTGTTAGCACTCCGGTTCATTGAGTGCTAACTGACATCGCTAAGTTTATAATAGAAAGCCAATCGTGGCAAGAGGGGAGAAAATGGGAAATCAGCCTTGTTTTGGCAAATATCGCTCTATTCAGCATGATTTCTTCCGAATTCTCTTGTTCTCTCTCATTCTTTCCATATTTCGGTTTTTCATGCGCCGTGATACAATGAAGGCATGCAAAAAGAACTGCTTAGCTGGTATGACGGCTGCGCGCGGGACCTACCATGGCGGCGCACGCGCGACCCATACGGCATCTGGGTATCGGAAATCATGCTGCAACAGACTCGGGCGGAAACTGTTATTGCTTACTGGACGCGCTTCATGGCGCTGTTCCCGGATGTGAACGCGCTGGCAAACGCACCGGAGCAGGACGTGCTAAAGGCCTGGGAGGGACTGGGCTATTACAGCCGCGCGCGGAACCTGCACGCGTGTGCGAAGGCGGTCTGCTGGGAGCATGGCGGCGCTTTTCCCGCCGACTGGGACGCGCTGCGCGCGTTGCCCGGGATCGGTGACTACACAGCAGGCGCGGTGGGAAGCATCGCGTTCGGCCTGCGTGTGCCTGCGGTGGATGGCAATGTGGAGCGCGTGGTGTCGCGGCTGCGCGGTATCCGTGAGGATGTAGGCATCCCGTCGGTCAAGCGACAGCTTCGGGCCGAGGCGGCGGCGCTGGTGCCGGAAGAACGCGCCGGGGACTTCAATCAGGCAATGATGGAGCTGGGCGCGCGCGTGTGCCAGCCCGCGCCGCGCTGTGCGGAGTGCACGATCAGTGCGTATTGCGATGCGTATGAGGCTGGTGACGCGGATGCGCTGCCAGTGAAACAAAAAAAGGCGCCGCAGCGGGTTTTACCCCGCGGCATTGCGCTGGTGTTCCATGGGGACAGGGTGCTGCTGCATCAGCGTGAAGAACGGCTCTTGCAGGGATTGTGGTGCTTTCCTGGCTATGAGCAGCTGGTTTTCCCCATAGAAGTGGAGGATATGCTTCAGAAAACGGGTATTAAAGCGGAGTATGTGGAAAACGCAGGCAATGCACGACATGTATTCACCCATCTGGTATGGGAGATGACGTTGCTCCGTTTTGAAGCGACGGACACCGCCTGCCCGAAGGGGTGGCGCTGGGTGGACCTTGAAGGCCTGCGCGCGTTGCCGCTGCCCACGGCAATGAAGGTTGCAAAAGCATACGTAGAAGCGGCGCTATCCGCTAGAGAATCTTAATCCCATAAATCCAGCGCCCGCGCGTGCCAATCACCAGCATGTCGCCAAACACTGCGGGTGACCCTTCGATGTTGCCGGTCAGCAGGAGCGTGTCCAGCGTTGCCCCGGTGCGGGCGTGCAGCAGGCGGAGGTTGCCGCCGGAATCGCCAAGAATCAGGTGCGCCTCGCCTTCCGCACCGTAGATGGCGACGGGCGAGCTCCAGCCGTAGCGCTTGAAGGTTTGGCGGAAAATGATCTCCCCGGTGAGCTTGTCAAACGCGATCAGCGCGCCGCCGCCGTCCTTTATCTTAGCAATATTGAAATACACCAGATCCGATATGCTGCCCTCGCCCACCAGCGGGGAGCCGAGCACGCCGCCGTTGAGGAAGTCATCCCAGGTGCAGACCTCGCTGTACTCCCACAGCAGCTTGCCGGTCAGTGCGTTAAAGCATCGGATATAGGCCTTGCCGCCGCTCTTCTGCCTGTCCACCTCACAGCCGGTGAACAGCAGCACCGTACCGTCTTCTTGCGGGTCCAGCGCGATCGTCGCGTCGGAATCATCGGTGACATTCGCCGCCCAGACGGGTTTGAGCGTGTTGAGGTCGATGCACTGCAACAGGCCGCCATTGTCGATGAAGTAGCCCCAGTGATCGTAGACAGCGATGCTGTTTTCCGTGCCCATGCCATCGCTGTTGCGATAGCGGTAACCGCCCCGCTCCGGGGAGATGGAGAGGCTCCCGGTCGTGGAGTCGTATTCAGTGTTAAGCTTGTAGGTGTAGATCAGGCCGTTCTCACCGGGCGCGATCAAGGTATCGCTGGCGGCGTCCACGAGGCACACCGAGTCAAACGCTCCGTGCTGCCGGTACGCGTCCTTGTCAAGGCCATTGATCATGTAGAGCTCCTCACCGGTAATGAGGCTGAAGATGCGCAGCCCGATCTTGCCTGTGCGGCCGCCGTTCTTGGAGATGCCCTGTCCGCTGTAGAGCAGCGGGATGCCGCGCGGATCGATGCTCACGCTGCCCTTCATCGGGAATCCCACATCGATGGGGTCCCGCGTGGGCGTGCCGTCCTCCAGGTCCAGGAAGTAGATGTGACCATCCAGCGTGTCGTAGATCGCCTCGACCAGGCCATCCTTTTCTTTCTTGTCGTCATAGAGGTTCATCACGCGCCGCGTCTCCGCTGGCCACTCGACCAGCGCGGGCTGACCGTTCCAGCCGACGCCGCTCCAGTTATCAATCGTGCCGATTTTTTTCGACCAGACGATTTCCAGCTTGCCTTCGGGCGCGGTGGCGTATCCATACGCCGCGTTCTGCCGGTATGGGCCGCCGCGGAATGTCAGCACCCCGGGGATCTGCGCATAAGCGCCCTGCGCGGGCATCGCGATTTCATTGGTATTGCGCGAGCCGATGGTATTGTTGCGGAGATTAAACTTCTCCGGCAGCGCGGACTCGACGATCACCTGCACCTCTGGCACAGCGGGTGGCTCAGGCGTCGCGCCGGGTGCAGGCGTTGCGGTCGGCTGCGGCCGTATCGTTGGCGCAGGGATGGAGCTGCCGGGCCCAACCATGGGTACCGCGATGGAAGCGGCGGGCAGCAGGCATATGACCAGCGCCAAAAGGATCCCCTTTTTTCTTCTGTCCACGCCCTTCGCCTCCGCAAAAGTGATCTTTGTGTCGATCATTGTACACTCAGGGGCGGGGATGTGCAACCATGAAAGAAGGGGCCGAAGCCCCTTCCGTGTCAATCGCCGATGGGATTTTCAACCAGCACCGAGAAGAGAAACTCGTGCCGGTGTCCATCCTCCAGGTTGGTCACGCCGGTGACGAAGTGCACATGGCGGCCTTCGCCGACATCAATCGCCGGGCCGGTCCTGATGCAAATATAATGAAAATGGTCCTCGTAGAAGTCCGTTTTGGTGTACAGCTCGTGCACATGGCCGCCGGGAATGAATTCCGCCTGTTCCGTCATGCCCGCAAAGCGGTGGTTGTGCGCGTCTTCTTCAATCTCTGCCAGCTGAACGCTTCCCACGAACTCGTGCACGTGGCGCTGCGGTCGCTGACAATCGCAACAATTGTACAAAATGAACATCCTCCCTGTAAATAGTAAGGGGTCCGTGCTATCGTATGCGGGGGCGAAGCGAAAGGAGACAGTCGCAGGCCATCCCTTCCACGGAAATCAAGTTTGCAGGAGGAAGAGAATGAGAGCGGGGTCCAGGAGGCAATCGAGCATGAGTTTAGAGAAAGGGCGTTTGCAGTTTGTGAGATTTTTAAAGTGACGGATCGTGTTAAGCGCCACTTTGCGAATCATG
>JAVBQK010000033.1:0-3100 GCA_031549105.1 Eubacteriales bacterium | reverse complement strand
TAGGGGGTCCAGGGGGACAAAGTCCCCCTGGCGTCTCCCCGTTCCTTCCCCTCTTACAACCTCATGCCGCCGTTCACCGATAGCACGTGCCCCGTCACATAGCTCGCTTCTTCGCTGGCCAGGAATAGCGCGGCGTTCGCGATTTCCACCGGTTCACCCAGACGGCCCAGCATCGTCAGGCCCTTGAACTTGTCTAGAAGGTCCTGCGGAACGGTCTTGAGGATGTCGGTCATTACGTAGCCAGGGGCGATCGCGTTCGTGCGCACGTTCGCGCCTTTGCGCGCGAACTCTTTGGCCCAGGTCTTGGTCATGCCGATCACGCCCGCTTTGGTCGCTGCGTAGTTGGTCTGGCCGACGTTGCCGTACTCGCCTACGACGCTGGAGATGTTGATGATCGATCCGTAGCCTTTTTCCATCATCACCGGCGCGGCGCAGCGCGTCATGTTGAACACGCCCTTGAGGTTCACGTCGATGACAAGGTCCCACATCTCGTCGGTCATTTTCTGTACCAGCGCGTCGCGCGTGATGCCTGCGTTGTTCACTAGGATGTCCACGCGGCCGTACTTTTCCACGGTGGCGCCCACGACGGCCTTGCAGTTCTGGGCGTCCGTCACGTTCAGCTTCATGTACTCCACGCCCGCGGCTTCGTAGGCAAGTGGGTTCATGTCGGCGGCGATAACTGTCGCGCCCTCCTCTGCAAACCGCTGGCAGCACGAAGCGCCAATGCCCGCCGCGCCTCCGGTCACAATCGCAATTTTCCCTTCCAAACGCTTGGCCATGATCGTTCCCTCTTTCTACATATAAAATATCAGTTATAGAACCTGAATGTCGAGGTCTGCCAGGACGAAGCCCAGCACTAGCGAGATGAACTCGCGGGGCTTTTCGTACATCACCGCGTGCCCGGCGTTTTCGATGCGCACATGTGCGGCATGGGGGATAGCGGATACCAACTCCGCCTGCTGGTAGGGAGGGGTTACATAGTCAAGTTCAGACGAGATCACCAGCGTTTGCGCGGTGATGGCGGCAAGGCCCTCCCGCACATCGTGCGTTTCCGCGGAGCGGGTCAGGCGGGCAAACGCGTCATATACAGCCGGGGTGAACGCGCGGACGAATAGCTCCTCGCGCGCACTGGCCCAGGTGTAGTTGCGCTCATAAAACCCGGGTGAATACACAATGGGGATGCAGGTCTTGAAGAACTGATGACCGTCGTGGCTGGCAAAGGCAAACTCCCACGAATGGCCGATGTCCTTGAGCCATTTGGAGGTGTTCGCGCAGGTGTTGGACAGTACCAGCTTGTCGACCTTTTCCGGGTGTGCCGTGGCAAGCTGTAGCGCTACCTCGCCGCCGTAGGAGATGCCCATTACGTCGGCCTTTTCAAGCCCCAAATGCGCCATCAGTGCCAGCACGACCTGCACCTGGATCGCCTGCGTGTACTCGCGGTCCATTTTGTCGGTGCGACCCTGGTCGAGCAGGTCTAGCAGGATCAACCGGCAATGCGCTCCAAACGCCGGAATGAACGCCGCCCATGACGCACACGACATGAAGATTCCGTTGAGCACGATCAGCGGCCGTCCCGCACCATGCTCCTCATAGTAAACGGAGTGGCCTTCAAAGGAGAAAGTGGCCATACGCGCGCCTCCTTACACCCAGTAGAGCAGATCTTTTGCGGCCTGCCGGAGTTCGTCGCGGAACTTCGGGTGCGCGATGCTGATCAGCAGTTCTGCCCGCTGGCGGATGCTGAGGCCGCGAAGCTGCACCGCGCCGTACTCGGTCACCACAAAGTCCACGTCGTTGCGGCTGAGCGATACCGCCGCGCCAGGCTTTAGCGTCGGCACAATCTTGGATATCTCCTCGCGCTCGCTGGTCTTGGGTTTTTTCGCATTCGCGGTGGAGTAGAGCGCAATGAATGAGCGACCATTCTTGCTGTTCTGCGCGCCGGTGGCCGTGTCGCTCTGCCCGCCGGTGCCGGAGTATTGCAGGTTTCCGATGCTTTCCGAGCAGCACTGGCCGGTCAGGTCGATCTCGATCGTGGTGTTGATGGACACCTGATTGTCGTTCCCGGAGATCACATGCGGGTCATTCACCCAGGAGCCACGCTTGATCATGATGTCCGGGTTGCCATGCATGAACGCGTACATCTCCTGTGTGCCCAGCGCGAAGCAGCAGACCGATTTGCCGGTATCCATCTGCTTGCGGCTGTTGTCGATCACGCCGGCGCGCATCAGGCGCATGATGCCGGTGGTCATCATCTCGGTATGCACGCCCAGGTGCTTTTTTCCGGAAAGGAATTCGCACACCGCGTTGGGGATGCCGCCGATGCCGACCTGCACGCAGTCGCCATCGTCAATGTGATCTGCGATGAACTGGCCGATCGCGCGGTCTTTATCGTTGGATACTACATCGGGTATTTCGGGAAGGTAATAGTCTGACTCGATCAGGTAGTCGATCTCATCAAAGGGAAGCGTGAGGTCGCCGCACACCTTGGGAATGTTCGGGCTGATCTCCAGGATCACAATATCCGCCTGGCGCGCGGTCTCCACCTCGAAGACGTTCGAACAGGACAGCGTGACGTTGCCATTTTCATCCGGCATCGATGCCGAGCTGATGAAGATGTTGGTGCGTACGGCCTGGTTGCGCTTCTTGCCGGCGAAGTGCAGGTTGTTGGGGATGAACGAAACCTTGCCCGTGGACTGCAGCTTGCGCAGCAGCGGGGTGTAGAACCAGCTTTCTACCTGGAAGGCCTTGAAGTAATCGGGATTCGAAAGATACTCGCCCGGCACTGTCGGCAGACAGTTGGTGATGGTGACGTTTTCAACCCGGTCCGCGATGGTGTGCAGGTTCATCAGGAACTCATAGGGTTCGGCAGCGGCCATGCCCACGGTGATGTTCATGCCGCTCTTCACCATGGAAAGCGCTCGCGCCACCGTGACGCACTTCTGGCGGTAATCCACCACGATGTTTTCCTCCTAGTATAATAATGTCGATCTCCCCGACCCGAGAGTCGGAAGCAGATCATGTGTTGTCAAGGGAAGGGTGGAGATTTTGGCGGCAATCCGGATGCCGTCAAAATACAACCCGACCTTGACAAAGAAGCCAAAGT
>JAVBQK010000030.1:0-25606 GCA_031549105.1 Eubacteriales bacterium | reverse complement strand
TGCGGGCGGGTTGGTTTTTCAGCAAGCATATCCCTCCCGCCGTGAGGCGAAATGTCGGAGGTCCAGGAGGCTAGCCTCCTGGCGGGGATCCAAGGGGCAGCGCCCCTTGGCGTCTCCTCCCCTTGTCAGAGGAGAAGCACTATGCTCAAATACATCCTCAAACGGCTCTTTTACGCCGTCTTTGTCCTGTTCGGCGCGGCGACTATCGTTTTCTTCCTTGCCCGCATGACGGGCGACCCCATCGCCATCATGCTGCCGCCGGACGCTACCCAGGAACAGGTGCAGCGCATGACGGCGTTCTTTGGGCTGGATAAGCCTATTTTGGTTCAATACGGTATTTTTCTAAAAAATCTTTTGCGCCTGGACTTTGGCGTTTCTTTGCGCTATTTCCAGCCCGTGTTCGGGCTGATTATGGAAAGAATGCCCGCTACGTTGAAGCTGGCCGGAACGGCGCTTGGGTTTGCGCTGGTCGTCGCCATCCCGGCGGGCATATTGGCCGCGCTCAAGCGCGGCACCTGGATGGACCAGGGCATCATGGCGGTGATCGTCATGGGCCAAGCAATGCCCGTGTTCTGGATCGGCATGCTGATGATCATGCTCTTTAGCGTACAGCTGCATTGGTTCCCGACAGGGGGCTATGGGGATGGGGCTTTTCGGTATTTGGTGATGCCCGCCATCGCGCTGGGCATGCACTACATGGCACTGACGGCGCGACTCCTCAGGTCCTCGCTGATCGAGGTGATGAGCACCGATTACGTGCGCACCGCGAGGGCCAAGGGGCTGATCCCCAGGAACGTGGTGACGCGGCACGCGCTGCAGAACAGCATGCTGCCGACGGTCACGGTTATTGGTTTGCAGATTGGCGGGCTGCTGGGCGGTTCGGTCGTCACGGAGACGGTGTTCGCCTGGCCGGGCGTGGGGCAGCTGCTCATCCAATCCATCAATGCGCGCGATTTCCCGATGATCCAGGCCTGCATCATCCTGCTGGCGGGCGTGTTCGTCGTCATCAACCTGCTGGTCGATATCCTGTACGTGTTCATCGACCCCAGGATTACCTACAAGTAAGCGGGGGTGGGCGAAATGATCAAGAAACTCAACCGCCATATGGGCAGCGCTGTGGGCTGGATCGCGGCCGCGGTGCTGGTGATCTTTATCCTCTGCGCCATCTTCGCGCCGCTCCTCGCGCCGTATGGGGAGAACAAGATGAGCATCATGAAACGGCTGACGCCGCCATCCTGGTGCGAGGGCGGCGACGCGAAGTACTTCCTCGGCACGGACGAGGTCGGCCGCGACCTGCTCTCCCGCCTCATCTACGGCAGCCGCGCATCCATCCTGGTGGGCGTGCTGGCGGCGCTGCTGGCGGGGTCTATCGGCGTGGCGACGGGGCTATTGGCCGGGTACTTTCCCAAGTTTGACGCCTTCCTGATGCGCATCGCGGACATACAGCTCGCGTTCCCGTCGATGCTGTTCGCGCTGGCGATCATCGCGGTGTTCGGCGGCGGGTTCATGAAGCTGATCCTGGTGCTGGGCTGTACGGGCTGGGTGTCGTATGCGCGCATCGTGCGCTCGCAGGTGCTCAGCATTCGCACAAGCGACTACGTGATGGCTGCGCAGACGGCGGGTGTCAAGACGTTCCGCCTGCTGTTCCGGCACATCCTGCCCAACGCCATCGGCCCGGTGATCACCATCGCCACGTTCCAGGTCGCCACGGCGATCCTGGCGGAGTCGTCGCTGAGCTTCCTCGGCGTGGGCGTGCCACCTACCACCGCCACCTGGGGCAACATGCTGCATGCCGGGCAGCTGTATATGGACACCGCGTGGTGGATCTCGGTGTTCCCGGGCGTGTGCATCCTGCTGATTGTCATCGCCATCAACATCCTGGGCGATGTGTTGAACACCTCCATGGACCCCAACTCCAAGCAGCGGTCGGGCTGAGGGGGGAGAGAACGATGAAAAACTATGCTGCGGCGCTCCTGTGCGATGATTGCGGCCGGGAATACGGCCTGCGAGAGCGCCTCAATACCTGCCCCGCCTGCGGCGGCCTGCTGGAAGTACAATACGATATGGCGGCGATGAAGCGGGACATCCGCCGGATCGCGACGGACGAGCGCGTGCATTCCATGTGGCGCTACCGCGCATTCTTCCCGGGGATGGCGGACGCGAACGTCGTCACGCTCGGCGAGGGCTGCTCTCCGCTGGTGAAGTCCGTGCACCTGGGGCCGTCGCTGGGCCTTGAAAACATCTACTTCAAGAACGATACGATGATGCCCACCGGCAGCTTCAAGGACCGTGGGTTCAGCCTTGCGGTCAGCTATGCGAAGGAGATCGGCGTCACGCGCGGGTTTACCTACTCGTCCGGGAACGCCGGGGCATCGCTTTCGGCGTACGCGTCGCGGGGCGGGCTGGATGTGCTGGTCTGCGTGGAATGCGTCGCCAGCGAAACCAAACAGGCGATGGTGGGGCTGTACGGCGCGCGCACCGCGGTGCTGGAGTTCGAGCGGTTTGCCCAGATCGAAACAATGCTTGCCAGGGCTTCAAAGGAGCTTGGCCTGTACCAGTTCGTCAACTTCATCAACCCCATCCGGCACGAGGCAATGAAGACCTACGCCTACGAAATCGTGGAGGAACTCGGCCGCGCGCCGGATGCGATGTTCCACCCGGTGGGCACCGGCGGCGGCATCTGGGGTGCGTGGAAGGGGTATCGGGAGCTTGGCGCGCTGGGCCTTTCGGACAGGCTTCCCCGTATGGTGGGCGTGCAGCCCGCCGTGACGGCGCACTTCCGGGAGGCGTTTGCACAGGGCAGGCGCGAGGCGGGCGCGTACGGCGACCCGGCGAAAACCATCGCACAGTCCATCGCGGCGGATAGCCCCATCCAGGGCGGGCGGCGCGTGCTGCGGGCGATTTACGATTCAAACGGCCTTGCGATGGGCGTGGCAGAAGAAGAAATCCTGGACGCCATGCGTGACCTGGCCCGGGAAGGCATCGCGGGCGAACCCGCATCGGCGGCGTCTGTCGCGGCGCTGAAACAGGCTCGGCGCTCCGGCTGGCTGAAGGACGGCGAAACGGTGGTCTGTGTGATCACCGGCTCGGCGCTCAAGCAGCCTTCCGCCGTGATGAAGGCGGCGGGCGTGCCCAAAGAGCGGTTGCATGCGGACTACGAGTCCCTGCGCGCGCTGCTGGGCGGTGCGGAAGGGAGGGCGTAGCATGGCGGAAGCGGTTCTACGGCTCAGCGATGTCAAAACCTACTTCTCCCGTAACGACGGCCTGTGGGTGAAGGCCGTGGACGGCATCAGCTTTTCGGTGAAGAAAGGCGAGACGGTCTGCGTGGTGGGGGAGTCCGGCTGCGGCAAGAGCATGACGGCGCTGTCCATCATGGGCCTGGTGCCAAAGCCGCGTGGCCAGATCGTCGGCGGGGAAATCCTGCTGCACGATACGGACCTGACCAAGCTTACGGACGATGAAATGTGCAAGGTGCGCGGCAGCAAGATATCCATGATTTTCCAGGAGCCGATGACCTCGCTCAACCCGGTCAAGACAATTGGCTCGCAGGTAGCGGAGGCCGTCCTGACCCACACCGGCGCCAGCAAGGCCGATGCGATGCAGCAGACCGTCAAAATGCTGGAGATGGTCGGCATCCCCCGGGCAGACAAGATCGTGCGCGAGTACCCGCACCAGCTATCCGGCGGCATGCGCCAGCGCGTGATGATCGCGATGGCGCTGATCACCAAGCCGGATTTACTCATCGCGGACGAGCCCACCACGGCGTTGGATGTGACGATCCAGGCGCAGGTGCTCAACCTCATCCGCGAGCTGAAACAGAAAACGGGCACGGCGGTCGTGTTCATCACGCATGACCTGGGCGTAGTGGCCGAGATGGCCGACTATGTGGTGGTGATGTACGCGGGCCAGGTGGTGGAGTCGACCGACACGAAGACGCTGTTCAAGTCGCCGGTGCACCCGTATACCAGGTCGCTGCTGGCGTCCATCCCGTTCATGGACCAGCAGAAGGACGTGTTGTACTCCATCCAGGGCACGGTGCCGGACGCCGCGCACTACCCAGACGGCTGCCGGTTCCGCCCGCGCTGCGACGCATGCCGGGGCGGTCGGTGCGAGTCCGCCGAGATGCCCCAGCTGTACAAAGTCGGCCCCAGCCACTACGTCCGCTGCTTTCACGCGGAAGAGGAGGCGCAGCCATGAGCGAAATGCTGCTGGACGTTCAGCATCTGCAAAAATATTTCCCGATCCATTCAAGCCTTCTCAAGCGCAAGGTCGGCGACATCCAGGCGGTGGACGACATTTCCTTTACGCTCAGGCGCGGCGAGTCGATCGGCATCGTCGGGGAGTCGGGCTGCGGCAAGTCCACGCTTGCCAAGCTGCTGATGAAGGTGTACGAGCCAACGGGCAATGGGAAGATTCTCTTTGACGGCCAGGACATCACGCACCTGTCCGGACAGGCGCTGCAAAAGCACCGTCGCCGCATCCAGATGATCTTCCAGGACCCGCAGGCATCGCTGAACCCCAAGATGCGCGTGCGCGACATCGTTGCCGAGCCGCTGTTCGTCAACGGCATCCTGTCCCGCGCCGAAGCGAGAAAGCGCGCGGTGGAGCTACTGCAAACAGTGGGCCTGAACCCATCGGACGCTGCGAAATACCCCAACCAATTCTCCGGCGGCCAGCGCCAGCGGGTGGGCATTGCCCGCGCCATCGCGCTGCGGCCAGAGCTGATCGTCGCGGACGAACCCACCAGCGCGCTGGACGTATCCATCCAGGCGCAAATCCTCAACCTGATGATGGAGCTCAAGCGCGACCTCGGCCTTTCGTATCTGTTCATTTCCCATAACCTCGCGGCGGTCAAGCACATCAGCGACAAGGTGGGCGTGATGTACCTGGGCAACATGGTGGAGATGTCGCCCCGGGACGAGCTGTACCAGAAGGCGCTGCATCCGTATACGAAAGCGCTGCTGTCCATCGCGCCGGTGGCGGATATCGACCATCGGCCCGCGCAGATCGTGCTCACGGGCGATGTGCCCAGCCCCGCGAACCCGCCCGCCGGATGCCGATTCCACACGCGGTGTCCAGAGTGCTTCGGGCGCTGCAAGGAAGAGCGGCCCGCGTTGCAAAGGATCGGCGAAGGGCATTATGTCGCCTGCCACCTGTACGCTGCGGACGGAGGTGCTGGCCATGGACACTAAGGCAATCAGCGGCCCGGGCGGAGAATCCCTCTTCCTCAGCGCGCCGTGGATCGACAGCCACTGCCATATCTTCTACGGCACCACGTCCTTCGGCCTCAGGCCCGATGACATCGGCCTGAAAACCGGCGTGCACCTGCTGGTGGACGCGGGCAGCGTGGGCGCGGAAACCGTGCGCGCCTTTACTGAGTACATCGTGCCGGAAGCCAAGACGAAGATCCTCGCGTTCCTGAACATCTCGTCGATCGGGCTGGTGACGATGCGCGAGCATCACGACCTGCGCCTGCTGGACGTACAGCGCGCGGCGGAGACGGTGCTGGCGAATCCCTCGCTGCTGGTGGGCATCAAGGTGCGGTCCAGCGGCACCATCGTGGAGGATAAGGGGGTGGAGCCGTTCCACCGCGCACTGGCCGCCGCCGAAATGGCCGGTTGCCCCGTAATGGTGCACGTGGGCGAACAGCCGCCCGCCAACGAAGAAAACCTGTCGCTGTTTCGCGCCGGGGATATCCTCACGCACTGCTTCCACGGCAAGGACAAGCCCCTGTGGAACCCCGACGGCACGCCCATCCCCGAGATGGAAAAGGCGCTCGCGCGCGGCGTGCGGCTGGATGTGGGCCATGGCGCGGCGAGCTTTGACGCAACCGTCGCCGGGCCGGTGATCCGGCGCGGCTTCCATGATTTCTCCATCAGCACGGACCTCCACGGCCGCAGCGTGAAAGCCCCGGCGGTGAGCCTGGCGACGACGATGACCAAATGCCTGTCGCTGGGCATGCCGCTGGAGGCGGTCATCCGGTCGGTCACGGCCATCCCGGCCGAGCGCCTGGGCCTGACAGGCTGGTGCGACAACCCCGGGCGAAACGGCACCGTCTTCCGCGTACGGCCCGCAAGGCCGGACGAACGCTTCACCGACGCGGCAAAGCACACAATGCCCGTTCAGGAAGTCATCGAGCCGGTAGCCGTGATCGTGGACGGCGCGTGGATAGAAGGGGAGGCGCTGGCATGACGACCGCACTGATAGGCCTGTCCGCCGCCGAAAAGCTCAAGGCACTGATCCGCCTGAAATCCACCACGCCGCCGGGAGACGTGCTGCCGGTAGTGCAGCTGCTCGCGGATTTTGGCTGTGCGACAGGCGCTACGATTGAGCTGCAGGAGGTGGAGCCGGGCAAGCCCAACTGCCTGCTCAGCTACGCGTTCGGCCCCGGCCCGACGCTCGTCTTCAATACACACATGGATGTCAATAACCCAAACGGCCAGGTGTGGCAGTTTGACCCTTTCGAGCCATTTGAGCGTGATGGGAGGCTCTACGGCCTTGGCGCGTGCGATGCCAAGGGCAGCCTCGCCGCCATGCTTGGCGCGCTGGAGGCTCTGCGCAAAAATACGGAGGGACTCTCCGGCACGCTCACGCTTACCGCCGTGATGGGGGAGGAGGCGGGCGGCCTGGGCAGCAAGTACCTGACCGAGCATGGCCTCATGGCCGACGCCGCGGTGGTGGGCGAACCGACCGAGCTGCAGGTCTGCACCGTGCACAAGGGCACCTACATGCGTCGCCTGGTGTTTGGGGGCCGGGCGGTGCACTCCGCCAGGTCGCGGGAGGGCATCAACGCCATTGACCATGCGGCCGCGTTCATCCGCCTATACAATGGGCTGAATACCGCGCTGGAAGAAAACCCGCACCCCATTCTGGGGCCGGCGAACGCCAGTGTCACCGTCATCGAGGGCGGCACGCGCCAGAACACCATCCCGGAGCGGTGCGCGCTGATCATCGACCGCCGCCTGCTTCCCGGCGAAACCCATGCCAAAGCCGACGCGGAGCTGGACGTCCTGTTAAAACTTTTAAAAGAACAGATTCCCGATGCGGACGTAACCGTCGAGGTGATCGTCGCCACGGTACCTTCGGAGACAGACGCCGCGCATCCTATCGCGCAAATCGCGCTCGCGGCGGCCAGCCGCGCCACCGGTACGCAGCGCCGCCCCACCGCGTTCAACGGCGGGTGCGACATGTCCAAGCTCGTCACCATCGCGCACATCCCCACGGTGATTTTCGGCCCCGGCAGCATGGAAAACGCACACGCGCCGGATGAGTTTGTGGCGCTTGACCAGCTTGCCATCGCCGAGAAAGCGTACGAAATGATCGCCCGCACCTTCCTGACCGGGCGCAGAGGGGGAGAAAGCAAATGAACCGCATTGACCTGCTGTTGCAAGAGGGCGTCCGGAGGGGCGTGTTCTCCTGCGCGACATATAGCGTCGGGACCGCGAAGGGCGAAATGCTTACAGGCCACATGGGCACGCTCGGCATCGGGCGCGGGAAGGCCGGCCCCGATGCGCTGTTTGATTTGGCGTCTGTCACCAAGCCGATGGTCGCCGTGGCGTTCATGAAGCTGTTTGAGCAGGGCGCAGTGTGCCTGGATGACACCATTGACCGCTTCCTACCGATGTTTGCGGGCTACCCAAAGGGCAAGATCCCCATGCACGCGCTGCTCACGCACACCAGCGCGATCCACGGCCAAGTGCAACTGTACCGCACCTGCCGCAGCAAGGAAGAAATGCTGCTGGGCGTGCTGCATATGCCGCCGCGCGATCTGACCGTGCCCTCGGTGGAGTACTCGTCGCAGGGCTTCATGGTGATCGGCGAGATCGTGGAAAAGATAACCGGCATGCCGCTGGATGAGGCGATGCGCGCGCTGGTGTTTGATCCGCTTTGCATGCGCGATACGCTGTTCAACCCGCCGGAAGCACTGCATTCACGCGTCGCTTCCACTGAGGACTGCCCGTGGCGCGGGCACATGATCACCGGCGAGGTGCACGATGAAAACGCCGTGGTCATGGGCGGCATCTGCGGCCACGCGGGGCTGTTTGCCCCGGCGGCGGACGTGGCAAAGCTCTGCCGCGCGATGCTCACGGGCCTTGCGCCATCCGGCGCGCGCTACCTGATGCCCGCCACCATTGCACTGATGACCAGGAACCACACCAAGGGGCTGAACCTCGCGCGCGGGCTCGGCTGGCAGGGGAAGGACCCGCACGGTTCCCCGGCGGGCGACTTGCTCTCGGATGCTTCCTATGGGCACACGGGCTTTACAGGCACCAGTCTCTGGATGGACCCCAGTCGCGACCTGTATGCGGTGCTGCTGACAAACCGCGTGCACCCCTCCCGCGCGGGCGACGAGATTGTCCACATCCGGCACGTGTTCCATAACCTGGCCGCGCTGTGCCGGGACGAACAACTAGAAATGGAGCGCCCATGACGACCATCACAAGCCGCCTCGAAACGTTCGGCATCACCCTGCCGCCCGCACCTGACCCGGCGGGGCTGTACACATACTGTCGTTTCTTCGGCAACAATCTGGTGTACCTTTCGGGCTGCGGTCCCGCCATCCCCGGGCAAGCGCCGCTGACGGGCAAGGTGGGTGCCTCCGTATCCCTGGAAGAAGCAAAGCGTGCCGCACGGGACTGCGTCCTCAATGCGCTCTCCGTGCTGCAAGCGAACATCGGCGATCTTGGCCGCGTGGAGTGCTTTGCGAAGATGTTGGTCTTTGTCGCCAGCACGGATACCTTCACCCGCCAGCCGGATGTGGCCAACGGCGCATCGGAATTGCTGGTTGAGGTCTTCGGTGAGGCGGTGGGTTGCCCGGCAAGATCGGCCATCGGGGTGAATGTGCTGCCGGGGGACATTCCGGTGGAGGTAGAGCTGCTGTTGGTGCTCAAGGAGTAACCGGTTTGGATGCCGGCCATGCTGCACGCGAAGAAGGCGGTAGCGTGGCCGGTATTATGCACGCTGAATTTAAAACGTTTTAAAAGAATAAAAGAACGTGTGGATATAAAAAACATAAAAACGTCAAATATGCGCAAGTAATTAATGGTAAAAGCAAGGGGTTGACATTTTTTGCGGCTTGTGATAGTATTTGGATAGATAATTTAAAACGTTTTAAATGGAGCGCGATACGGATGCCGACCATCAAGGATGTTGCCAAGCGCGCGGGCGTCTCGATAACAACGGTCTCCTTTGTGCTGAACAACAACCCGTCTGTGAAGATGGAGACCCGCTATAAAGTGTTGCAGACCATAGAGGAAATTGGCTACGTGCCCAACCAGTATGCGCGCTCCCTCGTCACCAAGCACAAGGGCGCGATTGGCGTTGTCAGGAACGGCGTGGAGATGGGCCGCGGGTCAACCAAGGAAGGCTATGCGTTTGACGCGCTGCCCAATACATACCTTGCCGACATGCTGGATGTAATCGTTGCGGAGATCAACAACTCCGGCTACAGCATGCTGTTGGACTGGGTCTATTGGCTGGACGATGTGCCAGTGGAGATGTGGACGCTTCCCTCCATTATGAACGCGAACCGGATTGATGGGCTAATCTGGGCAGGCGGCATTCTGATGCCGGCCCACCTGGAACGGTTTAGGCAGCTGAAGTTTCCCATTGTGTTGATTGGCGCGCGGGACGATGACTATGACTGGGTGGATACGGACCCGGGAAAAGGCATCTATGAGATGACAAAGCACGTTATCTCCTGCGGGCATAAGGATATTGCTTTTATCAACGGGCTTGGGTCGACGCAGACCTCCGCGCGTAAAATGGCGGGCTTCTCAAAAGCGATGCAGGAAGCAGGGCTGGAGGTTCTCTCCACGCATTGTGAGAAGGCGACCTTCAGCGGTAGCGGTGGCTATGCCGCCATGGACCGCCTGCTGGCGCAGGGGATACAGCCGACGGCTGTCATCACAGCGCATGATACGCTGGCGGCCGGTGTCATACGCTACCTTTCCCAGAAGGGGATTGCCTGCCCCGCCGACATCTCCGTGACGGGCTTTGAGGATGGGTTGCTCTCGGAGTATTCCAACCCGCCGCTGACAACGGTCTACACCAACAAAAAGATGCTGGGCGCCCAGGGAAGTCAGATTTTGATCAACCGCATATCCAACCCCAAAGCAAAGCACGTCAAAATGATTGTGGAACCCAAGATCATCCTGCGTGATTCTGTTCGGAATCTATAGTGGGGCATCAAGCGAATGAAGGATGGAGAAAAATGAGACAGGCGGGCAAGGTCAGCAAGGCGTATGAGGTTGTTGTGGTCGGCGGCGGACTATCCGGCGTTTGCGCGGCCATCGCCGCGGCCCGCGGCGGGGCAAAGACGGCCATTGTGCAGGCCAGGTCCGTCTTTGGCGGCAACTCCAGCTCGGAAATCCGCATGCATGTGGCGGGTGCTACCTGCCACTTTGGGAAGCGCAACTTCGGCGAAACCGGCATCCTGATGGAGCTGCTGCTAGAGAACAAAAGCCGCAATCCGTACCATTCTTTCTCGATCTGGGATGCGGTGCTGTGGGAAAAAATCCGGTACCAGGAGAACCTGGATAGCTACCTCAACACCGCCATGGAAGAGGTGGAGATGGCGGGGGACCGCATCCGGGGAATCGTCTGCCGCCAGATAACGACGGAGACGGAGTACCGCTTTGAAGCGCCAATCTTTGTGGACGCTACGGGAAACGGCATGCTGGGGTACTTTGCAGGCGCGGACTACTGCTACGGCAGCGAGGGACGCGAAGAGTTTGGCGAGCCGGACGCGCCGGAGACACCCAATACGAACACCATGGGCAATACCGTGATGTTCATCGCCCGTGACATGGGCGAGCCTGTACACTTCAAAAAGCCTTTCTGGGCGTATACTTTTCGCGAGGAGGACCTTGCGTTCCGCGGACATGGGAACACCACCATGTACCATGGGGAAAACGGCATCACGGAGGAGTACTGCGCCGATTCCGGCTACTGGTGGGTGGAACTGGGCGGCGATACGGGCGATGTCATCGGCAACGCAGAGCTGATCCGCGATGAACTCTACAAAGTCGTCTATGGAATCTGGGACCACATCAAGAACTGCGGTGACCATGGCGCGGAAAACTACGCGCTGGAGTGGGTCGGCTCAGTGCCCGGCATTCGGGAGAGCCGCCGCCTGGTTGGCGATTACCTGCTCAATGAAAACGATGTGCTCGCCGGGCGCGTGTTCGAGGACGCGGTGGCGTACGGCGGCTGGCCGATGGACGAGCATGCGCCTAAGGGCGTGTTTGACCGCGGAAGGCCCACCCGCTTCATCAACTTTCCGGGAATCTACAGCATCCCATACCGGTGCTTTTACTCCAAAAACATCCCCAACCTGATGATGGCCGGGCACAACATCAGCACGACAAAGCTGGCGTATGGCTCCACGCGCGTGATGGGAACCTGTGCGGTGGGCGGGCAAGCGGTCGGCACCGCTGCGGCGCTGGCTGTCCGCAAGGGCATAGAGCCCAGAGACGTCGGGATGCACATGGAGGAGCTGCAGCAGCTACTTCTCAAGGATGATTGTTATGTGCCGGGCGCGGTGAACCGGGACAATGATGACATCGCCCGCAGCGCGTCGGTATCCGCTAGCAGCTTCACGCAGAGCAACGAACCTGGGAACATCCTCACAGGGGTCACGCGGATTGTTGAGGAGGGAGATTCTGCGGCGCGGAACATGTGGGAGTCAGAGCCGCTCGGCCCGGACGGGCAGACGCTGACGCTTCGCCTGGACGCGCCGGAATCGATCAAGAGGATTCACCTATTGTTTGATCCCAACCTCAGTCAGGAGATTATGCCGTCGATGACCAGAACGGTGCAGGAGCGTCAGCCCAAATCGCTGCCGCCGGAGCTGGTGAAGGATTACACGCTTCGCCTGTACTGCGGGGATGAGCTGGTTCATGCCCAGACCGTCTGCGATAACCACCAGCGGCTGAACATCGTTGATCTGCCGGAAGGGGTCTGTGCGGACCGGGTGGAGGTAACCGTGACGGCGACGTGGGGACTTGACAGCGCGCGCATTTTTGAGGTGCGGCTGTATTAAAAACTGTGAAATCAGTACCTTGCAGCGGAGGTGACCGGGATGCGGTGCTTGCAGCGGACGGAAGAATCATACGATGTCGTCGTCATCGGAGGCGGGCTTGCGGGGCTTTGCGCAGCCATCGCCAGCGCCCGGGAGGGCGCGAAAACCGCGCTGCTTCATGCGCGGAGCGTGTTGGGTGGCAACGCCAGCTCGGAGATCCGCATGCACATTGCGGGCGCATCGCGCAACAACACCAAGTCCGATGCTGAGGAAACGGGGATTCTCAATGAGCTTCTGCTGGAAAACAAGGCGATCAACCCATACCACAACTACTCCGTATGGGACCGCGTTCTGCTCCAGGTGGTATGGCAGACGGAGAACCTGACGCTGCACTTAAACCTAGCCGTGGACACGGTGCACGCGGAGGCGGGGCGGATTCTCGCCGTGCAGGGATATCAGCAGACGACGGAGACGTTCTATAGAATAAGCGCATCCCAGTTCATCGACTGCACCGGGAACGGAACCATCGCCTACATGGCTGGTGCGGAGTACCGGGAGGGCAGCGAGGGGCACGCGGAGTTTAACGAACCGCACGCCCCACAGGAGCCGGACAGGCACTGCATGGGCAACTCTGTGTTGTTCAAGGCGGTGAACCGGGGGTATCCCGTGCCGTTTGTAAAGCCGGAATGGGCCCGTACCTTTACGGAGGAGCAGCTCCGGTTCCGGGTGCACGCGGCGCACGGTGCGGAGAAACTTGATCCCCGGGCAATGGAGATTCTCAGGACTGAGCGGCCGGAGGAGTATCACCGGATTGCAGAAACCAGCTGCCTGGACTATGGGTATTGGTGGATGGAGGTTGGCGGAGAGCGCGAGAACATCATCGCGGCATACGAGGAGATTCGCGATGACCTGCTGGCCTGCGTATACGGCGTGTGGGATCACCTCAAGAACGGCGGCGAGCATGGCGCGGAGAACTATGACCTTGAGTGGGTGGGCATGGTTCCCGGCATCCGGGAAAGCCGGCGGCTGGTTGGCGATTACCTGCTTAACGAAAACGATATCCTCGCCAACCGCGTGTTCCCCGATGCGGTGGCCTATGGCGGCTGGCCAGTGGACAACCATGCCCCGCGCGGGCTCTTCGACTTTGACAGAATGCCCGCATCCGTCTATGAGTTCAAAGGGCTGTACACCATCCCATATCGGTGTTACTACACCCAGGGTATTGCCAACTTGTTCATGGCTGGGCGAAGCATCAGCGCGACCAAGCTGGGCATGGCCAGCACGCGCGTGATGGGCACCTGCGCGGTGGGCGGGCAGGCCGCGGGAACAGCCGCCGCGCTGGCGGTACGGCACGAATGCGATGCGCGTGAGGTAGGGCAGCACATCGGTGAGCTACAGCAGACGCTGCTGCGCAACGATTGCTACATTCCCGGCTATCGCAACGAGGATGCGCTGGACCTGGCCAGAAGCGCGAGCATCCGCGCAAGCAGCGAATGCCCCGGCAGCGAGGCGGCGAATGTCATCAATGGGGTAGCCCGAAGCGTAGGCGGCGATACGAATGTTTGGCAGGCACAGGGACAGGCGGCTGAGCTCTCTTTGGCCTGGGACACCGCGGTGCGGGTTGGCCAGGTGCGCCTGACATTCGACCAGAACCTCAGCCAGTCCCTTCGCATCAGCCTATCGGAGAAGTACATTGCCCAGCAAGAAAAGGGCGTTCCCGCGCGGCTGGTGCGGGACTACGACGTGCTGCTATGGCATCAGGATGAAATGGTCGCGAGCCAAGCCGTGCGCGGCAACCACCAGCGGCAGAACATCCTGGACTGGGATGCGGTGCTGTGCGACCGCATCACGGTGGCGATCCATGCGACGAATGGGTTCGTGCATGCAAGAGTGTATGAGGTGCGCGTTTACGCGTAGCGCAAACCGCGCAGCTGATAAGGCGACAAAGCACCCCGAGAAAAGACAGGAGATAGCCCCATGAAAAAACTTCTGACCCTGTTCCTGGTGACCCTGCTAGTCACCGCGTGCGCCATTCCTGCCGGGCTTGCGAAGGATGAGGTGGTCACACTCCGCTTCTGGGGTGCGCTGCAGCCGGAGTACGGCTATGACCAGATTGAGAAGAACTTCAATGAACAGTTCAAGGACAAGGGCGTGCAGGTGGAGTACGTCCGCTACGTAAATGACACGGACGGCAACATGCAGTTGGAAACGTACCTGATGTCCGGTGGCGAGATTGACGTATTCATCGGGTACAAGGACATCGGCACCGTGAAGAACCGCGCCGATGCGAACCTGATGCTGGACATGACGGATTACTTCGCCGCGCGCGGGTTTGATCCGGTTGCGGCGGTTGGCGCGGGCAGCGTGTCCAACTTCCTTGTGAACGACCGATACTACGCCGTGCCGACCCGGTATGAAAACCCGTCGTGGATGCTGGTGAACGTGGATATGCTGGAGGCCGCCGGGCTGGAGGTTCCTTATGACGGATGGACCTTTGAGCAGTTCCGCGAGTACGCCAAAGCGCTGACCTCCGGCGAGGGGCTTAACAAGGTGTACGGCATGTTCTGGGGCGGCGGACCGCTGCGCGGCGCGTTCAAGACGCTGCTGGGCACCGTGCTGGACAAGTACAGCGTATACAAGGATGATGACTGCACCGAAACAAACTTTGACCACCCGGTGTTTGCGCAGACGTTGCAGCTGATGGTGGATACCACCCTGGTGGACGAATCCGCGCCTTCCTTCGCCGATGAGACGGCCGCGAGCCTGTCCTTTGCGAACACCTTCCTGGAGGGGAAGGCGGCGATGACCATGGGCATTTCCCAGGTGCGGCTCGTCAAGGACCTGGCTAACTATCCGCATGACTTCACGACTGCGCTGGTGCCGTTCCCGGTGCCGGACGAGAGCTACCTGGCGTCGAGCGGATTGCACCAGTACTTCAACGGCGCGGGAGACACCATTTCGGTGGCCGCATCGACGGCGCATCCTGATGAAGCCGTTGACTTTGCAATCTGGTACATCACCGGCGGCATGACACCGCTGGCGGGCATCAACCGCATTCCGCTGTACTCAGAAATCAAGGTGGATGAGGTCGTGGCGGCGCTGAACAGCATCGAAGGCGTTCTGGATGCGAAGTCGGTTGAAACGTATGTCACGGTAGACAAGTCCAGCGTCAGCGTTGTGGGCGAGCGCCCCTTCTGGGCCAAGGCGCAGATTGACACGGTGCTGACCGAGGAGGTCGAAGCCGCGATGAACGGACGCAAGGACGTGGCGACCGCGCTGGCGGATATGAAGACGCGCGCCGATGCCTTGATCCAGGAAGCCATGAAAAAGTAGTTGGGCAGAGGACCATTCTGTTATCCGGGATGCCGCAGGGTGTCCCGGATAACCTCCAAAAAGGAGCGCTGAATCATGAATTCGCGGATGAAGCGGAATTTGCTGGGCTATTCCTTCCTGCTCCCGAGCCTGCTGGCGGTGTTGCTCTTCAGCATGCTGCCGCTGCTGGCCTCGCTTGTCGCGAGCTTCACGGACTGGAATTACGCGAAGGGCCTGGGGAACTGGAATTACCTCGGCCTTGCGAACTATGCCGACCTGCTGCGGGATGAGTGGTTCGTTATTTCGCTGAAAAACACGGTCATTTTCACCCTGGTGACGGTGCCGCTGGGGCTGATTCCGGCGCTGGCTGCGGCGATCCTGATTGACTATGCATGCCGGGACAAGCTGGCCAGCCTGCTGCGCGTGACGATGTATATGCCAAACATCTGCAACATCGTCGCCACCTCGGCGGTGTGGATCATGATGCTCTCGCCCTACGGCCCCTTCTCCGTGATGGTGCGGGCATTGGGGTGGCAAAACCCGCCCAAATGGCTCGCGGACTATGACTGGGCACTTCCGGCGATCATGCTTGTCTCGATATGGTCCAGCCTGGGGTACCGGATATTCATCTATAGCGCGGCGATTCAGAGCCTGCCCGCCGAGCTTTATGAGGCGGCGGAGATAGACGGCGCATCGTTTCTGCAGCGGGTGTGGCGCATCACGATTCCCCTTTTGTCGCCCACAACGTTCTTCCTGGTGCTGACGGGCATCATTGCAAGTTTCAAGGTCTTTGGAACGATCAACGTGATGACGCAGGGTGGGCCTGGAACATCCACCTACACGCTGGTGTACTACATATACAAGGCGGCGTTTTCCTACTATAAGATGGGCTATGCCTCCGCCATTTCCGTGGTCCTGTTTGTCATTCTGCTCATTGTGACGGTTGTTCAGTGGGTTCACAATTCGCGCCGTGAGTTGTAAAGGAGATGCGACCGATGATGTCCGTAATCAGATCCTTCTGCAAAAGGCTGCCGCGGTACGCGATCCTGGCAATGCTGCTGGCGCTGGCCGCCATCATGGTCCTTCCGTTTGTCTGGATGCTTTCCGCATCGTTTAAGATGCAGCGGGATGTCATGGCGATCCCCATCAAGTGGATTCCCGCGTATTTCTATCCGGACAACTACATCCGCGTGCTGCACCTGAGTGGCTCCACGGCCAAGGATTACCATTTCTTCCTGGCGTACTGGAACTCGATCTTGATAGCCGTGATCAACACCGTCACGACAATGCTCACGGCGGCAATGGCCGGCTATGCCTTTGCCAAGATCAAGTTCTGGGGATCGAAGGTTATCTTCATAATCTACCTGGCGCAGATGATGATTCCGCCGCAGGTGACGCTGATTCCCCGGTTTGTGATGTTTGCCGAGCTGGGCATGACGAAGTCGCACTGGCCGCTGATTCTCTCTAAGCTGGTGGCGATCTCCGCGGTTTTCCTGATGCGGCAGGCCTACAGCACCGTGCCGGATGAGCTGCGGGAGTCCGCACGGATAGACGGCGCGGGCGAGTACCGCACCTGGTGGCAGATCATGCTGCCGATGGTCAAGCCGACGCTGGGCGCGTGTTCCACCGTCGCCTTCCTGGATTCCTGGAACAACTACCTGGACCCGCTGGTGTTTCTCTCCAACTGGCGTCTGCATACGCTTCCCATCGCGCTCAATCAGTTTGTCAGCGAGGAAGCTACGCAGTATGGGCTGGTGATGGCAGCGTGCTGCCTGACCGTCATTCCAGTGTTCATCGTGTTCCTGGCGGGCCAGAAGTTTTTCATCAAAGGGCTGACTATTGGCGCGGTGAAGGGATGAGGCGGCGCGCAGGTCCTCCGTGGTTAAGTCTTGGGGTGCCTGGTGGATTTGGTTGCGTAGTGGCGCATGGTGGTTCTTTGTGATCAAGAAAATTATGTGCATATAGTGTTTGGAGACGGAAATAACGTCCGCACCCCCTTGCGTAGCAAGGGGGTGCGGGTCTTTTGGGGATTGAAATTCTGGGCAGGCACCATCTTCACTACAATCTCAACTTAAAAATGTAATCGCTTCCACTCGCACAGCAATTGACTTTCTCATTATCGCATCCTATAATTGTATACGGTAACACCAATGGAGGGATGCCGATGAGCCTGACCATTAAAGATATTGCAAACCTTGCCAATGTATCGCAGGCGACCGTTTCCCGGGTGATCAACAACTCCCCCAAGGTAAAACAAAAGACCCGTGAACGGGTACTTAAAGTTATTGAGGACACCTCCTTTTTTCCCAAGGTATCTGCCCGGGCGCTGAACTCCGGGCGTAATTATAACATAGGCCTCTTAATCCTGTACGATGTATTTAAGTCTCAGTTCCCGGCGGAGTTTTTGCCTGGGATTCTATCGGGCCTAACCCGGGAGCTTAGCGCCCAGGGGTACATGCTATCCGTTTTTCTGGATCAGGCCGCCGACAAGGAGGTGGACGACGGGCTGATCAACCGCAATCTGGACGGCGTGATTGTGCTGGGCCTGGAAACCAACACCCGTTTGGCATTCCGTATCTCCAAGAGAAAACTGCCCATCGTGTTGCTGAATCACCGCTTCCAAGACCTATCTTTTAGCAGCGTGATGACAGACGATCAGCAGGGCGCATTTATCGGCACCCGCCACCTCATTGAGCAGGGGCATCGCTCCATTGCCTTTATGGAGGGCAATCCCCGCTATTACACCAGCCATGCCCGGCGGACAGGCTATCTTCAGGCGCTCGAAGAGGCGGGACTCCCCGCCAATCCTGTCCTGATGCGGGTGGGCGAGTACGACGAGGCCCACGCCTACCGCGAAACCAAAGCATTGCTAGCCACCGGTGCAGACTTTACAGCCATGTACGTATCCAATGACATCATGGCCCTAGGCGTGCTGCAAGCCCTCCGCAGCGAAGGGCTTCGGGTGCCGGAAAATGTATCCTTGGTAGGGTTTGACGATGCCCAGTTCGCCACTGCCATCGACCCACCGCTCACCACTGTGCGCAAGCCCCGCAGCCAAATGGGCACAGAGGCCGCCCGCATGCTGCTGGAGCGCATCGACCGGGGTGATTCCGTGCCGGAGGAGCATGTGGTGCTCCCCACCAAGCTGATTGTGCGGGGTTCGACCCGTCCGCTGTGACGGCACAGGCCTTGCGTGCTAGAGGCTTTTGCCGCTGGCGGTCTGGATTCCAGGGATATATGGGCTGTCCAGATGAGAGGGCAGGACGCATCCTCCGTCCATGAGCAGGCTGGAACCGGTAATGTAAGCGGCCTCGTCCGAGGCCAGCCACGCGGCGGCCTTTGCGACCTCCCGGACCGTGGCATAGCGGCCCATGGGAATCCGCTCCTTCAGCTGTCGGCCCCTTGGGGATTCATCTTCTCCGTCGTGGACCAGGGTGCATCCGGGGGCCAGTGCGACCACCCGGATGCCATGCGGAGCCAGCTCCAGCGCCGCGTGTTCGGTGAACTTGGTCAGGGCTGCTTTTGCAGGGCCATACACGTTGGCCATGGGAAAATTGCAGCGCTGGTGGATGGAGGTGATGTTGATGATCACCCCGCCTTCTCCCTGCGCGACCATCAGTTTTGCGGCAAACTGGGTGGCGAAGTACGCCGCCTTCCAGTTGGTTTTGGTGATACGATCCCAGAGGGATTCCGTGCAAGTGAGCAGTGGCAGGTATTCTGTGATGCCTGCGTTGTTGACCAACACGTCGATACGGCCGAAAGCTGCCTGCATCTGGCTAAACATCCGCTCCAGGTCCGCGATGTTTGCTACATCTGCCTGCACGCAGATGGCTTTGCGGCCCATTACGCGAATATCCTGGCAAACCGCCTGTGCCTCCGGACCGCTGGACAGGTAGTTGACGCACAGGTCATACCCCTTTTCGGCCAGTTCCAGGGCGATGGCACGGCCGATGCCGCGGCTTGAACCCGTGACCAGTGCCGTCTTCGCGCTCATAAAACCGCTCCTTTACTGGTTTCTGCATAAGGGATTCACTCTTCGTGGTAATGCCACAAAACCGCCGTGTTTTCCCCTGTCTCTACCTCAATGCCTTTATCCATCAGCTGTTCACCCAGGATTTCCATAACATCCCCGGTGTAGGGATTCTCAAGCACATATGCCTTGTTCGGCTTCAGCGCCATCAGTCGCACCCGGACGGTTGCTCCTTTTCCCCGCATGCGGAACACCTGCACAAAACCCTCACCGCTGTCAGGGGCGTGGAACTGCCAGCCGTCCCAGTCCGTCATCGCCCGGGGCTGCGGGAATAGGGGATAGTAGTCCTCCCTGAGCAAGTGGCGGATGGACTTGTATACCTCAATATGCTGCTTGGTACGGGCCAGGTCCTGGGCGGGCCAACTGGCGAAATCCTGTGAAAAGCGCAGGATACCCCCGAACCGGGTTTGCACATAGGTGTCCGGGTAGTCGTGCCCGCCCCAGGTGCAGGTGTGAATCACCCGGTAGGATGGCATCACCGTGTTCATGCCGTGGATTTGGTTGCGCACGATGTCGTCATGGAAGTTAAAGTCAGACCCATGATGAAGGTGGGCATGACCGAAAGTGCCCAGGTCAAAGCGCCGCCCGCCACTGGAACAGTTCTCCAGCACCAGACCGGGGTTCTTCTCCCGTATGGCATCCCATACCCGCCACACGCCCCGGATATGCCCCATCTCCAGCATACCCCTATGGGCAGGGTCATCATGATAGCTCCAGTACGCCTGGGGATCAATGTTGTTGTCCCATTTGAGCTTGTGCACGCCCCACTTGCGCACCAGCCCGCAAATGAGGTCTATAAAGAAATCCTGCACCTGGGGGAGTGCGAAGTTGACCAGGCACATCTTCTTCGCCCCGGCATCCGGGTGGTACAGCATCCATTGGGGATAGCGCCGCGCCATGTCGGATATGGGCGACGCCTGCTCCGGATCAATCCAGGTGCAATAGCGCATGCCGTTTTCCCGCACCAGATCGGCCAGCGGCTCAATCCCGTCCGGGAACCTTTCCTCATCCACAGTGAACCAGTTGCCGATGCCACGGGCCGCGCTGCCGTCGGCATTTTTGTGCGCCTGGCATCCGCCATACCAGCCCCAGTCGATTTGCATCCACTCAAAACCCAGGTCCCGGCACACCGGTACCTGCTTGCGGAATACTGCATCGCATATGCTGGGGCCGAAGGTGAAGGCGTGGTTCCAGGTCACCGGCGCGCCCACGTCCTCACCCATGCATTTGGGGTACCACGCCCGGATGAACCTGCGGAGCGCGTTGTGCCCCGCATCCAGGTCACCGTCCCAGAAACCCAGCAGCGCCCGGGGAAAGGCCAGGGTTTCTCCGGGCCGCAGCGTGGTATCCACATCCCGCATGCCGCCGTATACATAGAGGTACTCGTCCTTGCGGTGGAATCCCATTTTCCAACTGCCCGACCATTCGAGCGCCCCGAAAACGCCCGATCCACCTTCGTCGTCCGTCAGAAAGAAAAAAGGCATCTTGTCGTCGGAGGAGCGGCCGGTATCCCCGGAGTCGATCGCGATCTCGCTCCAGAGGGACCCCATGATGAGCCGCTCATCCATCTGAAAGGCATAGGGTGGAAAGCAGAAATGGGTGGTGCCGCCGCCTAACGTGTGTGGGGTGGTATCCCCAGACCATGCCGCGTCAAACGCTACATGGAGCGAGCGGAGGTGCTGGATATGCTCAATAGGCTGGTTTCCGGTGTTGGTTGCCTGCCCGGCCAGCAGCATAGCGCCGTGCTCGGGATAATAGGTAATCTCCACATCCAGATCCAGGGCTCCCTCCGTATCCCGGAAGGACAGGCGGCGCAATGGATGCTCTCCCTGTTGGACAATGGCATCGCCTGTGGGGACGAGCTTTGCCATCGTGTCCTTAGGCCCCTGGTGACGGGCGGCAAAGGACACCCCGGCTCCGTTTGTCAGCGCCCGCGCCATCAACCCCTGAGGCCGGGCCGGACCAAAGCCCGACAGCAGGTCCACAGGCTTATAGGTCTCCGGCTGCGCTGTGCGCTCCACAAAGGCACCCACCCCATCACGTTTGGGGGAGACAAATACCTTTTTCTTTTCCGTGCGCATGGGTCCTCCTTTGCTTAGTTCCGATGAGGTGGCAGGGAGCTATCCCAGCCCCAGCACGACAGCGCCCTTGGGGCCAACGGTTACATGGAAGCTTCCGGGGCGGTTGTCTTCGGGCATTTGGCCCAGATATGCCTTCTTTGCGCAAAGCTGTCCGTATGTCCCCTGGAGCAGGATGTCGGCCTCCACCGCGTATGCGTGCATGTTCACTGCCCATAGCTTCGGCCCACCCACCCCGTCGTGGAGGCGGATCAGCAGTTCCCCGCCACTGCATTTGACCCTTTGGGTGATCCCTGCCCAGCCGAGTAGTCCCTCAAAAAAGGCTGTCATGATCCCTGCCTGATTCTCGTAGAAACCGAAGCTCGGGGCAGTGCCTAGCAGCAGTGTTTTCCCTTTGCCGTAACTGTTTTCAATGGCCGCAACCTTGCCACCCGCAAAGGTGCCTACTGCGCGCCCTGTGGTGGGAACGTAGCATTGCTCATACGCCCCGCCGTATAGCCCCTCATAGCCCAGTGCGCTGAACGTGAGCTTCTCCGCGCTGATGGTTTCCGGGCCGATAAACACATCAGCCTCCCGGCAGCCGAAAAGCTCATCCAGGCCCCGCGCGGGCTGGCGCGGCTCCACATGCCCATGGTCGTCCATATACCCGGGACAACCCTCGCTAATGAGGATGCCGCCCTCCGCCACCCAGGCCCGCAGAGCGTCCACCGTGTCGCCGGTAAGGCGGAACGGCAGCGGCAGATAAGCGGCCTTGTAGTGAGAGAGTTGATGCAGCTTGATGAAGTCCGGCTGTACGGCCATGTCCATCCACGCGGAGTGCAGGCCCCGGAGCGCGTGAATGTACAGGCCTGTGTTTTGGGTCATCAGCTGAATGCACACCTGGGATTCGGGGCAGTTGAGAATGGCGATGTCACCATATACAGGCGCAGACTGCCACAGGCTTTTCTGCGCGGGATTGTTTGCCCATTTTGCGTTGACGGCTGCCGCTTCCGATCGGTCGGTGGGGGAGCCGTCGTTGTTGTAATATCCCATTGCGCCGAAGAACGGGCCATCGTCCAGACCCCGCCAGCGGTTGGAAAAAAGGCCGCTGGCCCCTGCGGCCATCTGCACAAAGTCGTTGACGCGCAGATCCTCGCCGGTGGGCTTGTTCCGCAAAAAGCGCTCGGGGTTATCCAGCGCAAGTTTGGTAACCCAGGTGTTGTTTTCATTATACTCCCGGCGAAACCGCCTGTCCGACAGCGAGTAAAAGGGGCCGGAGGTGCGCTCGCAGGCCCAGAAAGGCTTGCCGTCACTGCCCATGCGGGTCACATCCGCACCAACGATCTTGGACCAACGCCGCACCCTGTCATGCTCTACGCTCGCCAACCCACCGCCCCCGGAGTGGCCGTAGCCGTCCAAGGCCTTTGGGTACTCCCAGGCATCATCGGCGGCATCCAACCGGCGATGTAGGCTCGCATCGTTGACCCCGTGCGCCAGCATGGCCGTGTCCGGGTCTACCGCGCGAAGCGTCGCAACCCGCCAATTGAAGTTTTCAAGAGCTGTTTCCATGCTATAGTCAGCATAATCGAAGAACTCGGGGTACACGTCATAGCCCCGGGGCACCTGCACCTGTGACCAGTCAGTGAAAGAGTAGCGCCGCCAGGCCTCGGCCAGGTTCTTCAGGTCGCCGTACTTGTCCTGTAGCCATGCCCGAAACCGCTGCTGGGAAGCAGGGCAAAAGCAGCGGGAATAGGCGGATGACCACAGATTCGTCTCGTTCATCACGTCGTATCCGCCAAGGCCCGGATGCCCCTTATACCGTGTGGCCAGCGTGGTTAGAAAACCTCCTGCCAGCGCACGGAAGTCAGCGTTGTCCAGGCAAAGGCCGGAAAACCCGCCGGTTGCGGAGGAGTTTCTCAGCTTGCTCTGCGCGGGTCTGCCGTCCGCGTCCTGGTACCGTGCATGCGCATACTCAGCAAACACCCATTCCGGCGCGGCATGAATGCACTCCGCGATGATGGTTTTCATGCCGTGCTCGGCGGCCAGATCAAGCTGCATGTCCCACTCGTCCCAGTCATATACCCCCGGCGCGATTTCTATAGTGTGCCACATAAACCAATGCCGGAACGTATTCATGCCGTCCTTGGCCGCCTGGGCATAGTCCCGGGCAAAGTCCTGTTTCTGCGGGCTCGACTTTCTGAAATACACAGCGCCATAAGGATACTGTGCAAAACCTTGATAGGCCATGGGAACCTCCTTTTCGTGGTGTCGGGGCTGGGAGACGCCAAGGGGCTCTGCCCCTTGGATCCCCACGAAGGGCTTCGCCCTTTCGAAACCCATCGTTTCGCCTCACGGCGGGATGCAATCAAGCGAAAAGACCACCCGCCCGCAGGCGAAACATTGGGAGTCCAGAGGGGCAATGCCCCTTTGGCAGGGGGTCTGGGGGACAGGGTCCCCCAGCGTCACCTTCCCTCCGGCGCAGCCTTTGTGTACGCGGCCAGAATCTTGTCCGCGCCGCGGCTGGCGCACTCCTTGGCGTAGGTCGCCCAGTTGGCGTCGTTGATCTCAAGATCGCCCAGGATGAACTTCATGGCCATTTCATCCACATACGTTTTCAGGCTGGGCCAGTATTGGTTGATGGTGTCCTGGTCCTCCAGGGTGAATTTAACGGAGGGGCGGGCGGTTTGGAGGTATCCGAGCTCCACAGTGTCCAGCTGGAACTGGGCGTACTCATCTGAGTACCCGGCAAACTCCCGCTCCAAGATCGTGTATCCACGGAAGGGCAGCACCGCGCAGCCGAAGTCCTTCTCCAGGCTCTTGGTTCCGCCTTTCTTGCCGTCGTACTCGTCGGTCAGCACAGGCTCGCCATCAACCATGTTGTAGGATACGCCTTCAACGCCGTAGGTGTAGCGGTTCCAGGCTTCCGGGGAGTAGCGCATCCAGTCAAAGAACTGCACGGCCTGGATGAACTTTTCCTCGCCCAGGCGATCCAGGCAATGGGCGGTGACGGCGTAGGTGTACTGCCACTTGCCATTGTTGCCGGTGGAATACGCGCGGCCAAAGGACGTCTCCGGCGGGAAGCCGACGCTGTAGCCGAAATCCTCACCAAAGACAGGCACACCCGCGCTGGTGGCCACACCGGTATCGGAGTAGTAGCAGATGTTGGCGAAATACTTGCCGTTGGACATGTAGGTGCGCAGCTGCTCACGGGGCATGGAGAATGTTTCCTCATCGAGAATCTTCTCCTCCACGAGCGTGTGCACCCACTCCAGCGCCGCCCTTGCCACATCGGTGGTGGGGCCGAAGCGGAAGGCGCCCTCGTACCAGTCCACCCCATGGTCCGGCGTGCCGCCGAATACGGGCACATCGCCAAACATCTTGCCCAGGTAGTTGCCCAAAGGCCCAAGGCCCTCCACCGCGCTAAAGCCCCGCAGGTCTGGCTCGTTCTCCTTGAGGGTGCGCAGCACCTGGGTGAACTCATCCAAGGTGGTGGGCTTTTCAAGTTCATACTTGGCCATCAGGTCTTTGCGGAAGAATAGTTGCAGGTTGTTGAGGGTGAAGGCGCGGAATTCCGGCATGTTGTAAAACTTGCCGTCCAGCTCCCGGAAGTTTTCGATGGTCTCCCAGGCGTCCACAGCGTCCGCCGCGGCCTTGAAATGGGGCATATAGTCCCAGTAGTCGCTGATGGGCAGCCATACGCCGTCATTGAAGTACGTGCCGAAAACAGCGCTGCAGTTGGTGATGAAGTCCGGAGGCGAGCCCGATGCGATCATCGTGTTGGCCTTGGCCGTGAAGTCCGCAGCCGGGGCCACGATGATATCCAGCGTCACGCCGGTGTGCTCCTTGAAAAACTCCACCCAACCCCAGTCCGGGTTGTAGGGCATGCGGGCGTCCTCGTAGTAGAGCATGGAGACTTTCAGGTCGTCGGAAATCCAGGAATCAGGCTTTCCGTCTTCCGCCAGGGCACTCCATCCGATGGTGGACGGAAGCAGCAGGAGCAGCATGGCCAGGGCCAACGCCTTCACAGTTCTGTGTTTCATGGGCTTTCCTCCTAGTATAATAATGTCGATCTCCCCGACCCGAGAGTCGGAAGCAGATCATGTGTTGTCAAGGGAAGGGTGGAGATTTTGGCGGCAATCCGGATGCCGTCAAAATACAACCCGACCTTGACAAAGAAGCCAAAGT
>JAVBQK010000154.1:0-7843 GCA_031549105.1 Eubacteriales bacterium | reverse complement strand
GCGCTCCCTACCAGGAGGCGAAGCCTCCTGGACCTCCGACATTTCGCCTGCGGGCGGGTTGCATTTTCTGTAGGGATGTGTAGCTTGCTGTGGCAAGAAGATGATAAAGGGCTGTCGCGTTTGCGGCAGCCCTTTCCCTGTGCTGTTGCGCTGTATTAATAATAAAACCTAACCCGCCGTGAGGCGAAATGTTGGGTTTCCAAAGGGCAAGGCCCTTTGGCAGGGGGTCCAGGGGGACAGCGTCCCCCTGGCGTTCCCTCGTCCCTACCCCCGCAGCACCTCGTACTCGATCCCCAGCACTTCCGCGACCTTGGCGATGGTGTCCGCGTGGTGCCCGATGCCCAGCGCGTAGTGGTGGGTGGGGCCCGCCATGACCCACTTTTTGATGAAGGTGCGGGTGCTGGGCGCGAAGAAGCCGCGCGTGTTGGTGTTGCCGGTCGGTGGGATGGGGCCTTCTACCGATTGGCCCTCGCCGATGATGAACTTGAACCGGCCGTCCGCTGTCTGGGTGATGCCCAGCATCGTGATCGGCCCTTTTTTGATCATGAACTCCACTGAAGCGCCGCTGCCCGGCTTGCCGTGGAACTTCTTGAGGCTGCGGAGGACGGGCTTGCCGTCGGCAATCGCGATGTGGTGGGGACCGTCATGGCCGACAAAGATAAAGTCCTCAACAAAGTCGAACGGGTGGAACTCCGCAAAGCTGCCGCCGATGTCCAGCCGGTCCATGATGAACATCGCAAGGCAGGTCTTGATGTCGTACTCGCCGCACATCGGGACGCCTTGGGCGTTGAGCAGCGAGTTGCCCACGATGAGAGAGCTGACGATGTTCTGGTGATCGGAGCCTGCGCGGCCGCTGTAGTAGTAGGCAAGGCCGGTCAGGTTCTTTTGCGCGACAAACTTGTCCAGCGCCACAGAGGTCCGGGCCGCCTTGTACAGGTCGGTGTCGGTCAGCTTCATCGTGATTGGGTCGCTGACCGGGTCGGGCGTATCGAAGGAGGCTAGGATGAGCTGGCTCTTGGCCTGAATTTCCGCCTCGCTCACCTGGTCGTACGCCTCCAGCACGTCGTCCACCTCCAGCAGCGGCACGTGCACGCCAAAGGCGGCGGTGACGGCGGTGGGGTCGGCGTGCATGTCGTACATCGCCTCCAGCACATGGCCCATCAGGCCAAAGCGCGCGCCCTTCAGGTCGTGCAGCACCTTGGCGATGTCGCACCAGCGGGCGATGTCTTGCTTGGCTTCCGCATCGCCGTGCAGCACGCCGATGATCACGTCGTGGATCTTTTTGCCCATCCGCACCGCCACGCTGATGAACTCCGGAACCGAGCAGATGTTGTCATTTTCCAACTGTTGGCGCGTGCTGGCATTTGTGTAATCCATTTGCGCCAGAGGCTGCAGCGCAACGAGCACCATCGGGAGGTTTGATTCGCGCAGGATCGGCGCAAAGATCGCGGACGTGGCGTAGGTGAGCATGTTGCATAGCAGCAGATCAAGCCGCTCGCCCTTCATCTTTTCGACGGTCTCAAACGCCTTCGCGTTGGAATCCACCAGCCCGAAATCGATAACCTCCACGCCATTTTCGGCTACGATGCGCTTAAAATCCTCGTGGTAGGAAAGGAGCGTCTCCTTCAGGCCCTCAAACTGCGGCCAATACACATCAAACCCCACGCCGAAGACACCCACGCGCGCCGTGCGCGGCTTTAACCGTTCTACCATGCGAGAAACCTCCTCAATGAATGATACTTGATACGCCGTCCGTCTTATGCTTTAATAAGGGGCAAGGGCAATGCCCTGTTGTCCAAAATAAACACTGCGGGGGTTTTGCGATGATTCCCCGGTATGAACTTTCGCTGATGGATATCCATCCGTTCGTTCGCCATGTGCAGCTGCTGAACATTCGACCGAGTGAGTACCCGGCGTTCACCCGTTCCTACGATTGCAGGCTTTTCTACGTCTACCGGGGCGAGGGCACAGTCTTCATCGAAGACCGGGCGTATTCCGTTTCCAACGGCCGCATGGTGCTCTGGCAGCCGAACGTAGACTACCGGATGGAGACCGGCGAGGGCGGCATGCAGTTCCTGTGCGTCAACTTCGACTATACGCAGCACTTTCGTGACCGGGACTACCCGATCCCGCCGGACCGCACGGACTTCTTCGCGCTGAAGGACGCCACGGAGCTTATCCACTTTGCCGATGCGGAGATGCTGGATGGGCCCATCTTCCTCAGCTCCATGCAGGCCATCGAGGACGAGCTGCTGGAGATGCGGCGCGAGTACACCGCCCGGAAGCTCTTCTGGCGCGAACGGCTCTCGGGGCTGATGGGCTCGGTGCTGTCAAACGTTGCCAGGGGCTTGGCGCTGTCGCAGAGTGAAATCACCGGGGACAGCTCGCTGGTCGATCAGGTAATCGCCTATGTGCAGGCCCATTCCAGCAAGGCGCTGACCAACGCGGACCTAGGCCGCCAGTTCAGCTACCACCCCAATTACCTGAACAAGCAGATGCTGCTGAGCACCGGCAAAACGCTGCACCAATACCTGATTGCCTGCCGCATTGCCCGGGCGATTGAGCTGCTGGAGACGACCGACATCCCCATCACCGAGATTGCGGAGATGACCGGCGCGGGCAACATCAGCCACTTCTCCAAGCTCTTTAAGCAGAAGACCGGCAACAACCCCAGCTTTTACCGCAGGCCCAGATAGTCCTACGCCTGGAAGAAAACCATCTCCGGTGCGGGCAGGCGAGCACCGCCCGCCTCCTCGTAGGCGATCAGGCCCTTCATGTACGCGTTCCACCGGGCCTGTACCGGGCTTCGCGCCTTGAATGCCTCCGCCCGCTCCAGATCATCGCTCTCGTAGTACCCAAACAGCAGGTCGCGGTACCACCAGATGGAGTAGTTGCGTATGCCCGCCTCGCGGAGCATCTCCGCCATTTCCGGCCATATTTCCCGGTGGCGGCGCACGTACTCCGCCTTCATGCCGGGGGCCAGCTGAAGTACAAAGCTCTTGCGCTGCATGCTATATTTTCCGTTTAAGGCTGCCGCTCTTGATCGCGTCGATCGATACCGACAGGAGCAACACCAGGCCCACGATTACGTCCTGCCAGAACGAGCTGATCGACAGCATCGTCATGCCGGTGTTGAGCGTGCAGAGCACCATGACGCCAATCAGCGTGCCAACGATGGTGCCGCGCCCGCCCGAAAGGCCCGCGCCGCCCAGGATGACCGCCGACAGTGCCTGCATGTTCGTGTTCTGCGCCGCCATCGGCAGGCCCGCGCCCGATTGGCTGGCAAGCATCACGCCCGCGAACCCGGCCATCGTGCCGTTGAGCGCGTAGAGCAGGAATTTCGTCTTCTGCACCTTGATGCCCGAAAGGAAGCTGGCCTGCGGGTTTCCGCCGATCATGTACACCGTGCGGCCAAAGACGGTGTATTTGGATAAGATATGAAAGATGACGTAGAACACCAGCAGCAGCACCAGCGTGAACGGGATCTGGCCGAGGTAGCCGCGGCCGATGAACTTGAACACCTGGTCGGTGATGACAAGCGTCTGTCCCTTGGAGATCAGGTACGCGATGCCCCTAAACATCTGCATCGTCGCGATGGTGGTGATGAACGCGTTCACCTTAATGGTGGTGATGAAAAAGCCGTTGATCGCGCCGCACAGCGTGCCGGTCAGCACGCCCAGTAGCACCGCAATCCACAGCGGTACCGCGCCGCTGCGGATGAGCACCGCCGTCACCATGCCGACCACGGCAATCTGCGATCCGCCCGAAATGTCGATGTTGCCCGAAACGTTGATGAACGTCATCGAGCAGGCGAGCGTGCCCATGATGGCCGCGTACATGCCGATGTTCAGGAAGACGGTAACGCTAAAGAAATATTTCGAAGCGAGCGAGAAAAAGACGATCAGCACCACCAGCGCGGTCGAAACCGTGAGCAGCGACGACGCGTCGCCGGAGGAAAACGTCCTCCTCAGCCGGGTGCCAAGGCCCGTCGGTTGGTTCTGTTCCATTTCCATAGGTCACCCTCCAATGGCGTATTGCAGCACATTTTCCTGCGTCGCTTCCCCGGCGCTGAGCAAGCCGCTGATCTTGCCTCCGTGCATCACCATGATGCGGGCGGACATCGTCAGCAGCTCCGGCATTTCCGACGTGATCATGATCACGCACTTGCCCCGCTTGCACAGGTCGTCGAGAATCCTGTATATCTCTGACTTCGCGCCCACATCGATGCCGCGCGTGGGCTCGTTGAGGATCATCACATCCGGGGACAGCTCCAGGCACTTGGACAGCACGACCTTCTGCTGGTTGCCGCCCGAGAGCGTTTCGCACTTTGTCTCAGGTCCCGGTGTCTTGATCGACAGGCTTTTGATCCATTTGTCGGTTACGGTTTTTTCCGTCTTGCGGCTGGTGAAGGGGCTCCGGCGCCTCTTTGCGTAATAGGACGCCATGATGTTGACGCGCACGCTGTTGTTGAGCACTAAACCCTCTGTCTTGCGCTCGGCTGGTACATACGCGACGCCGTACTGGAGCGCGTCCAGCGGGGTTTTGATGCGCACCTTTTTCCCATCGACGTGTATCTCGCCGCCGTGCACGATCGTCTGCCCGAAAATTGCCGCGCCCAGGTCCTGATGGCCAGAGCCTAACAGGCCGTATATGCCGAATATCTCGCCCTTGCGCGCGGTGAAGCTGACATCGCGAAGCGCTTCATTGACCAGGTTTTTGACCTCCAGCGCCACCTCGCCCGGCTCGGTCTTCGTCTTGGGGTACATGTCGGTAAGCGTGCGGCCGACCATCGTGGCAATCAGCTTCTCGCGCGTCGCGGTGGGTACGTCCAGCTGGCCCGTCACGCAGCCGTCGCGCAGCACGACCACCCGGTCCGCCAGCCGGAATATCTCGTCCAGCTTGTGCGAGATGTAGATAATCGCGATGCCTTCCGCCGAAGCCTTATCAATGAAGCGGAACAGGTTTTCGGTCTCGACATCGTTAAGCGCGGACGTGGGTTCGTCCATGATGAGGACCTTCACCTCGCCAGCAATGACCTTCGCGATCTCAATGAGCTGCTTCTGCGCCACCGTACACTGGCCGATTGGGGTTTTCGGGTCAATCACGAGGCCGATTCGCGACATGATCTCCCGCGCGCCGCTGTACATCTTTTTGTAATCGACGAACATTCCCTTCTTGGGAATCTCGCCCATGTAGATGTTCTCCGCGACGGAGACGGTGGCGACGTAGTTCAGCTCCTGGTGGATGATGCCAATGCCCGCGGCCTTCGCGTCGGACGGCCTATGGAAACGCACGGGCTTCCCCATCAGCTCGATCGATCCGGTATCCAGCGAATAGACGCCGGAGAGTATCTTGATCAGCGTGGACTTGCCCGCGCCATTCTCGCCCAGCAGTGCGACCACCTCGCCCCGCCGCACCTCGAAGTCCACATTCGTGAGCGCCTTCACACCCGGAAACTCCTTGGAAATGCCGGTGGCGCGCAGCACAACTTCCCGCGCTTGCAAGCGCCTCACCTCCTCGCCCAATGAGAATCAAACGTGCCGGCCGGACACGCCGGCCGGCACGGGAGAGGGGGAGTTATGTCCCCCAATGACGCGCGAGTAGCGTATTAGAGTCCCTTCCAGGGCAGGTTATCGATCGGGTACCATTCGGCGATGTTGTCCCAGGTGATCGCCAGGTGGTCGATGAAGTTATCCGCCGGCACTTCTTCGCCCGCGACCATTTTATCGATGATGTTGAAGACAAACTCGCCGTAGCGGTTGGGGAAATATGCAATGGAGGAAATCCAGTTGGTCTTGCCATCGGCGGCGTACATCGGTTCCACGAAGTCCGCGGTGCAGTTCTGGCTGACCAGCACGATCTGATCGGCGCGGTTGGCGGTCTCGGCGGCCGCATAGACGCCACTGGCGGCTACGTCGTTGATTGTAGCGACGGCCACACGCTTGGCATCCGGGTGCGCAAGCAGGAAGTCGGCAAACCGGGCCTGGGTGTACTGGGCGTCATTCTGGCCGTCGATCTCTACGATGACCGAATCTTCAAACTCGATGCCGGCGTTCCTGAGCCCTTCCGGGAACATCGCGACGCGCGGCGCAACGGCGGGACCGGATACCGGCTGGATGATCAGCACGACATAATCCACTTTGCCGTCCCAGTTCGCCTGGATCCACTCGCCTGCGGTCTCGCCAGCCAGCGTGCCCGCCCAGGCGTTGTCCGCGCCGAAGAAGGTCGCGCCTTCATGGCGGATATCAATGGCAACAACCGGGATTTCGGCGGCGTTGAACTTCTCCATGATTACCGGGGCGACCGACTGGTCCACGTTGAACTCGATCATGTAGTCGATGTCCATCGCAAGGAGCGTGTCGGCGTTGGCGACCGCGGTCGCGCCGTCGGAGTTGTTGTCCACGCAGATGATGTCATACCCGCGCTCGGCGGCCACATCCTTCATGTTCTGCAGCACCATTTTGCCGAAGGAGCCTTTTTCATTGATATTGGCGAAACCGACGCGGATTTTGTCCTCCGCGAGGGCCGCACCGGCCAGCGCCGTGAGCATAAGGGCTAGCGCGAGCAGGACAGATACCAGCTTTTTCATTGAATGGTTCCCCTTTCCTTTCATGTATTGAATGCCTGTCTCTCAGGCATTGCAATTGGATTTATGGGTCAAGAAATAAGACAAAAAATATTCAAATTGCTCAATTCGTGACTGTGTGAATTATAACAACTAGGGTAATGTCCTGTCAATTGAGATGGGCTGATTGGTTTACTTCGGACAAATTGCTCGCATTCGACAAGTGCGGGAAATGCTACTGTCAAGGAGTGTGAATATGTCGGCAGGACTTGACACCCACGACGGGAGATTTTACATTCACCTTGCTTATAGCACAGAGAAGTTTGACACTTGCAGCCGGTAGTTTGGATTCGTTTGACCATAGTCAATCAACCCCAAAACGAACCGCTACGAGCAGATCTTTTTGAGGTTGACTGACTATACCTCCCACCTATATGCGGTTGATTATCGCTCAAATCCCGGCAGGCCTTCAATCGCATACGCGCGCACTGGGCAGGAGTCCGCGCCCACAATAGGCAGCGCAGCATAGCTCATGAAGAAGGTATCCTGTTTGAGATGCTCCAAATTCTTGAGTACCTCAAGGAAGACAATATTCTTTTCCATCAAGATATCGTGGAACGGCTTCACATTCGCTTCGCAGTCCTCAATGGACACACCGTCGCCAAAGGCGACACATTTCACGTTCTTGGCAGCAAACCAGTTCGCGCTGTCTTCACCAATCACCAAACGATGGTCGTCCGGCGTATTGGTGAGCGGAGTGAACGGCGGAATCTTGTGCGGACTATCCAGAATGACGATGTCGCCTCCCTTCACGCGGTCGCCAATCGCCGCTTCCAGATCCGCACCGGTAATCTGGTGGTTCTGCGGCAGATCGAGCGTTACATAGATCGCTCTGCCCATGAACGTGGTCAGCGGCAGGTCACCGACGGATGCGCCATCTTCAAAATGATGATATGGGCACTCGCAGTGCGTACCGAGGTGGCTGGTCAAATCCAGTGCGGTATGATAATCTGGAATCGGGCCGCCCGTGTTGTAGCGAATAAGATGGCAGCGACGGCTCTCGGTCTTCGGATCGAGCACCTTCGTCAAATCTACCACGCGATAACCGTTCAGTTCATAAATAGGTTCCATGATGCATTTCCTCCTAGTATAATAATGTCGATCTCCCCGACCCGAGAGTCGGAAGCAGATCATGTGTTGTCAAGGGAAGGGTGGAGATTTTGGCGGCAATCCGGATGCCGTCAAAATACAACCCGACCTTGACAAAGAAGCCAAAGT
>JAVBQK010000157.1:0-2964 GCA_031549105.1 Eubacteriales bacterium | reverse complement strand
GAATCCATCACAGACTTCATCGTCAAGGGCGTGACGGACGAATCCTTCCAGAAGTTCCTCGACAATGCCAAGAATGTCGGCGCAGACCGCTATGTGGATCTGTACCAGCAGGCGTACGACGAATACCTTGCGAAGTAAAACGCCCCATGGTACAATGATCATAACGCCGCAGCCCGCGCGGGCTGCGGCGCGTTTTATACAGCTGATGCACAGGAGGCGCTTGGGATGAGGCGATTTTGCGCGATTCTGCTGGTGCTTTCATTCACGCTGCTGGGTGGATGCGCAGCCGTGCCCAGTGTGCCTGTGAGCAGCGAAAAAATCACGCTGCACGCCTTTCAGTTTGAGGTGGATAACCAGGCAATCGACTTTGCGAACCTGTGGTTCTACCAGCAGCTGGAAGATACGACAAACGTCCATATCGAATTTGAAGAGGTCAAGGAGGCCGACTGGACCACGCGGCTCAACCTAATGTTCGCATCCGGCGACCTGAGCGACATCGTTCTGCGCGGCTATATGGATGTGGAGGAGTTCGGCGTAGCGCAGGGCCTTCTGCTGCCGCTGGACGACTACCTGGACGAATACATGCCTATCTACGCGCAGCGCCTGCGGGAGTCCGGCATCGCGCCCAACCGCGCGTCGGACGGGCATATCTACACCGTGGGTTTTCTTATTTCGCAAAATATCAACATGAACGGGCATTGGTTCATCAATACCGAGTGGCTGGATGCACTGGGCCTTTCGATGCCGGAGACGGTGGACGAACTGACCGACGTGCTCCGTGTATTCAAAAACGGCGACCCGAACGGCAACGGCATAGCCGACGAAATCCCATACCAAGCGACATTCAACGACACCAACAACGGCCTATACAACGCGTTTGCGTTCTGGGGCATCCCGCTGAACTACGAGAGCTATCTGTTCATCCAGCCGGAAGAGACGGTTCGGTTTGCCGCCCACGCGCCGGGATTCCGGGAGTGCCTGGAATGGCTGCATCTGTTGTACGCGGAAGGGCTGATGGATGCCGAGTGCATCACACAGAGTTCCAACCTCTGGAGCGCGAAGCTCAACCGGGATTCCGGCGGGCTTTTCACCTACTGGCGGCTGCAAAATACCGCGTTGAAACCTGAGATCGCCGCCCAGTTTGGCCTGATGCTGCCGGTTGCCGCGGAAGGCTACCAGCCCGCCGTATCGGCGACGCTGGAGCGCATTGAGTTTGGCGCGGCGCTCACCACCGCCAACGAGCATATCCCTGAAACGCTGCGCTGGCTGGATGCGCAGTTTGAAACCGAAACAATGATGGTTTCGCAAAACGGCGCGCTGGGCGATACATTGATCCTGGGCGAGGATGGCCGATATCAGGTGGCCTATGTCCCACCGGATAACGAGCTGTACAAGACCGTGCCAGTGATATGTGGGCAGTTCTTCGCGCCCCCGGCGTACTACGAAAGCGTGTACGTAATGGCCCCGCACCGGGCGGAGAAGACCGCGTACTGCCAGCAGTATGAGGACGCCGGCGTGATGGAGTACAAGTCATTCCAGTACCTGACGGAGATCGCACCGATGCCGGCGGAGCAGAACGCCCGCGCATCGCGCCTGTATACGGAAATTGACAAGCATATGACCGAGTCGATGACCCGGTTCATCATCAGCGGGGTTACGGACGCCACGTGGCAGGGGTTCCTCGATGCGCTGGACAGCCTGAGCGTGGGGGAATACGTTGCGCTCTTCCAGCAGTCCTATGACAACTACCGCCTCCAGCCGGTGGAGGCGCTGCCATGACCGCGCGGTTGAAGGGCATGCTGCGTTCCACCATGGTGCGCTATATGATCTCCTATACGGCGATCGTCGCGGTGCTGGTGCTAGGCATCAGCATTTTCATGAGCAATAGCTATACCAGCACCATCCGCGCCAACACGGTCGATTCAAACATCAACAAGCTCAGCAAGATCCGCTCGCAAACTGAGCAGTACATGAGCAGCATGTTCAACATCGCCAACCAGATCAGCCTATCGCCGTACATCAAGCCCTTTCGGTTCAGCGAGACGCCGGAGCAGGCGTACCACCTCAAGAAGCAGCTGGTGCCCTACACGGTAACAAACGGCTTCATCAACCAGCTCTTTTTGACATTTGAGGGGGACGACTACCTGTATTCGTCATCCACGTCGATGCCGCTGGATCTGTTCCTCGAAGACCTGATGCGCTATGAAAACACCACACCGGAAGCGCTGCTCGCGGCAATCCGTGGGGACAGCGCGTTTACCGTGCTGCCGTGCCAGAATGTGGTGAGCAGCCTGCTGGATGGTCTGAACGCGCGCATGGTGACGGTGATCGTGCCGCTGGGCATGGGGGAGCGCCAGAAGACGGGCAGCGTGCTGTTCATGGTAAAGGAGAGCACGTTCCACCAGCTGTTCGCAGACGAGATTTACGAGCCGCGCAACACCTATATCTTCCATGGCGATGATGTGTTCGTCTCCGGCACCGGCATGGACATCCCTGCCGCCGTGGTGTTGGATGCCGTGCGCGACAACCGCGCCACGTTGGTGCAGGACCTGTGGGTGGATGGTAGCGGCTATCTGCTCATCGCGCAGAGTGGCGCAAAGTACGGCATGCAATACGCCACTCTGATCCCGCTGGAGAGCGTGCGGCAGAGCACACTGCGAGCGCAGATCGGCTTTCTTTCGTTCCTGTTTGCGCTAGGCGTGCTGTGCACGCTGCTGATCTTCTACCTATCAAGCCGGCATGTGCGCCCCATCCGGGAGCTGCGCCGTTTTGTCGGCGATTCTGCGCCGGGTGATGATGATTTCGAGGCGATCCACAGCGGCATTGAGGCGCTGGTGGACCGCAATGAGGACCTGCACACCCGCTTGGATGAAAGCCTGCCCGCGCTGCGGTCGACCTTCATTCTGCACTTTGTGAAGGGCCGCTACCGCACGCGCCAAGACGCGGTGCGCGCGGCGGCGGAAC
>JAVBQK010000111.1:0-25736 GCA_031549105.1 Eubacteriales bacterium | reverse complement strand
CATCGCAGTCATCCCTCCGCATCCAATCCGCGCAAGCCCATCCGGCGCGTGTTTCCAAGTATACCATACACTAGACGATTTCCGCAACAAAACCATCCCGTGACAGGCCCTTTTCGCCGAAATTCGCGGGTTTCTATCAGTCCTCGGCACCTTCTGGCGCGTCCAGCAGCGACGTTACAGCCCCAATATGGCAGCAGATCAGCCGGTGCAGCGGGCGGGTAAGGCATACATATAGCAGGCGTGCGTCCAGCTCGGCATTCGGGTAAACTTCCGCGCCGATATCCGCCATGATCACGCAGTCGAACTCCAGGCCCTTCACCAGCGTCGCCGGAATGACCAACACGCCGCCCGGGTAGTGTGTATCGCCTGCCTGCACCAGATGCGCACCGAGAGAATCCGGCAGCAGCTTGATCAGCTTGGCGCATCGCTTTGCATCCCGGTCGATGACGGCAATGGTCTTGAGCCCCTCGTCCCGCATTGCTTGGACGGTTTCGATCAGGAATTTGTTTCGCGCCTTCGCATCCATGAAGCCATGCAGCGACGGCTCGTCGCCATGACGAAGCACCGGCCTTGCCAGCGTCTGCCCGGGCACCGGCCGGTGCCGCGCCACACGGGATGCGAACAGCATGATCTCCACCGTGCTGCGGTAGCTGGTGCGCAGCGGGTGCAGCGCGGCGCGGCCCTCGAACACCGGGCCGAGAATCTCGTCCCAGGAGCGCAGGCCCTCCCACGCGCGGACGCCCTGCATCAGGTCGCCGACGATGGTGAACGAGTCGTTGCCGGACAGGTCGCGCAGCAGCTGGTACTGGAAGGGCGAAAAGTCCTGCGCCTCGTCGATGACCGTGTGACGGATCTCGCTGCGCGGCAAACCGAACAGCCGAAGCGCCAGCGTTGCCAGCGGGGCAAGGTCCTCCGGCTCGATCTGCTTCTTGGAAAGCAGCGCCTGTTTCTTATCGCACAATGCGTGCCAGACGGGCGCTTCTTCAGGCGTAAGCGGCGGCTCCCACGCGTCCGACAGGAACTCCCGGTACGTATACAGCAGGTCCAGCTTCGGCCAGCGCTGCATCTCGTCCTTTTCGAACGTCTTGCCGCGCACCTTGATCTCCTCCAGCCGCGCGTCCCGGCTGTCGTACAGCGTGACCATGCGCGCGCGCCGCTCGGGGCCGTCTGGCATCGTCATCAGCATGCGCTCGGCGCGCTTCTCGCACTCCGCTTCATACCACGCGGCGGCCTGTTCCTGCGCACCTTTGCGCTTCTTGGAGAGGTACTTGGGGATCTCCTGGATGCGTCGCTCGAACGGGAATGGGGCCAGCTCGACCAGAAAAATCTGGCGCAGCTGTTCCGCGGTGAACAGCACGGCCGGGCCAAACTGAATGCCGCCATCGGGCACGATGCGCTGCTCAAGCCGTGATAAGTACTCAAGCAGCAGTTCCCGCAGCCGCAGCGATCCCTGGAAGCGGAGCAGCGTTTCCGCGTCCTGGCGCTCCTCTTCGCTCAGCGCGAGCATCGTATCCAGCCTGTCCGCGTCCAGGAGCCTCGGCATGCGCTTGCCCAGCAGCGATGCGATGTGCTCGGCGTAGGTGGTCTGAACCACCTGTTCCACGCCCAGGTCCGGCAGTACGGCCGAGATGTAGTCCAGGAACAGCGGGCTGGGCGCAAGGATCATCATCTGCTTTGGCGACAGCGTCTCGCGGAACGCGTAGAGCAGGTACGCAATGCGGTGCAGCGCGATCGTCGTCTTGCCCGATCCCGCGACGCCCTGCACAACCAGCGCGCGTGCAGGCTTGTGCCGGATGACGACGTTCTGCTCTGCCTGGATGGTGGAAACCACATCGCGCAGGCGGTCGCCGCGCGCCTCGCCCAGCACGCCCATCAGGTAGGCGTCCTGCGCGGCCACGTCGGTGTCGAAGATCGTTTCCAGCTGCCCGTCCTTGATGCCCAGCTGGCGCTTGAGCCGCAGGGTGCCTGCGATCTCCCCGTCCGGCGCTTTGTACTGTACAGGGCCCAGCTGGCCCGCGTAGTACAGGTTGGCGACCGGCGCGCGCCAGTCGATGATGATCGGCTCCAGCGACTCGCCGTGGATGACGCCCCACTTGCCGATGTAGTACGTGCGAAGCCTTGGGTCCCGGTCCGGCGTGAAATCAACCCGGGTGAAGTAAGCCCGGTCCGCCGCCAAACGCAGGTGATGGAGTGCCTGCGCCTTGAACTGGTAGAGGTTCTCCGCGACGATCAGGTCGCTGGAGTAGATGCCGCCCGCGCTGAGCTTTTCGATTAGGACTTCCTTCGCCTGCTTCTCCACTTCGTCCGATAGACGCGCCGTCTCCACGGCGATCAGCGACAGGGTTTCGCTTAGGTGTGCAAGCTCTTCGCGGGCGGCTGGGTGGGTGAGTTCGTTCATGTCGCCTCCTTGTTGGTCGTTTGGGGGAGGGTGACATTGGGGACGCTGCCTTCAAACCCCTGCAAAAGGGCCTGATGGACGGCGTCCCCAACGTTTCCTTGTTGCAACCTTAGCCGATGACGGCTTTGATTCTCCGCACACCGGCGGAGGAGGATTCTTCTTTCTGGATGGTGAACGAGCCAAGCTCTCCCGTGCGCGCGGCGTGCGGGCCGCCGCAGATCTCCTTGGAGAACGCGCCCATCGTGTAGACCTTGACCTTCTCGCCGTACTTGGACTCAAACAGCCCAATGGCGCCCTCGGCCTTGGCCTCGTCAACGGTCATCTCCACGCAGACAATCTCCGCGTCGGCGGCGATGGCTTCGTTGACCAACCGCTGCACTTCGGCAATCTCCTCGGGCGTCATCTTGCGGCCGTAGGAGAAGTCAAACCGGAGGCGGTCGGCGGTGATGTTGGAACCCTTCTGCGCGACCTCCTCGCCCAGCACGCGGCGCAGCGCCGTATGCATCAGGTGGGTTGCGGTGTGCAGGCGCGCGGTCTGCTCGGTGTTGTCGGCCAGACCGCCCTTGAAGCGCTGCTCCGCACCCGCCTGCGACAGCAGCTGGTGCTGGCGGAAATGTTCGGCGAAACCTTCGGTGTCGACCGGCAGGTTATATTCCTTCGCTAGCTCCTCGGTCATCTCGATCGGGAAGCCGTAGGTGTCGTAGAGCTTGAAAGCGCGCTTGCCGTCGATCAGGCGGGGCAAGTTGAACTTCTCAATCGACTGTACGATCTTCTCGAACTCGCGCTCGCCCTGCTTGAGCGTGCGGGCGAACCGCTGCTCCTCCAACAGGAGCTGCTCCTGGATGAACGCGCCGTTTTGAGCGAGCTCAGGGTATGCGTGCGAGTACTCCGCGATGATGACCTTGGCGATCTCAGCCGTGAAGCCTTCCGGCGCGCCCAGGCGGATGCCGTACCGCACAGCGCGGCGGATCAGGCGGCGGAGCACATAGCCCTGGTCCACATTAGAGGGTGTGATGCCGTGCAGGTCCCCAATCATAAAGCAGGCGGTGCGCATGTGGTCCGCGATGATGCGGAATGCGCGCGTGGTGGTTTCGTCCGCGCCGTACTGCGCGCCGGTCAGCTCCGCGATCTTGGCCAGGATGCCGGTAAACAGCGGGGTATCATACACGCTCTTTTTGCCGGTGAGCACGCACAGCGTCCGCTCCAGCCCCATGCCGGTATCCACATTGGGGTGGGTGAGCGGCACAAACGAGCCGTCCTGCTGCTTGTTGTACTGCATGAACACGTCGTTCCAGATTTCCAGGTACCGACCGCAGTCGCAGGCGGGGGAGCAGTCCGGGCCGCACGGCTCGTCCCGGGTGATGATGAACATCTCGGAGTCCGGGCCGCAAGGGCCGGTCAGGCCCGCAGGACCCCACCAGTTGTTTTCCTTGGGCAGGTAGAAAATGCGCTCGGCTGGAACACCCATGCTGCGCCAATACGCAAAGGACTCATCGTCGCGCGGGGCGTTTTCGTCTCCGGCAAAGACGGAGAAGGCCAGCTTTTCCGGGTCAAACCCCAGGTACTCGGGCGAAGTGAGGAACTCCCACGACCAGGCGATCGCTTCCTTCTTAAAGTAATCGCCCAGCGACCAGTTGCCCATCATCTCAAAGAAGGTAAGATGGGACGAGTCGCCAACCTCGTCGATGTCGCCGGTGCGGATGCACTTCTGCACGTCGACGAGGCGCTTGCCGGCGGGGTGCGCCTGGCCCAGCAAATAAGGGACCAGCGGGTGCATGCCCGCGGTGGTGAACAGCACGGTCGGGTCATTTTCCGGAATGACCGACGCGCTGGGGATGATGGTGTGATGGCGCTCCTTGAAGAAGCTGAGGTACAGCGAACGCAGTTCGTCCGCAGTTTGGGGTTTCACCGTAAATCACTCCTTTGCAAATTTGGATTATCGCATGAAAGGACAGGGTTTGTCAATTGTGGAGAGATGATTCGTGGCAGCGGCATTTTGCGCCAGAAATAAAAAAATATATTGTAGTGCCACAGCCAATTGTTACCGGACGGGCGCAGTTGACGCGCCGATCCCCTGGGTGCTATGATGACATATATTGATGGATATTCGCGCCAGGGGTGAAGCGATGTATACGGTGCTGATCGCTGAGGATGAGATGCTTGTCCGGCTGGGCCTGATGGTCTCCGTGCCATGGGAACAGCTGGACCTTGCCGTGGTCGCGGAAGCGGCTGACGGTAGCGCCGCGCTGGAAGCATACCGCACCTATCGGCCGGACATCATCCTGACGGATCTGAAAATGCCGGGCATGGATGGCCTGTCGCTGATCCGCGCGGTGCGCGCGGAAGACACCCGTTGCGCGATTGTGGTAGTCACCGGTGTGGAGCAGTTCGCGGCGCTACACGAGGCGACGGGGCTGGGCATATCGGGCTATCTGGTCAAGGCGACGATGACACGGCAGGACATGATTGACATCGTTGTCAAAGCGCGGGAGTCGCTGGGCGCGCGGGCGGAAGAGAGTCCCAGCGGGCGGAGCGCGCAGCCCGCGCTGGAGCATCTGCTGCGTGCGCACATGATGGAGCGGAGGATTGACTTTTCGCAGATGGAGGAGAAGCTCTCTGCGGAAGGATTTGCGTTGCCGCCGCGCGCCGGCCTTCTGTTGGCGCATGTCGCCAAGGAGGGTGGCGTGTCCGAACTGCTGCTGCGCTCGGTGCAGGGCATTCTGCGGGATAAGCTGTCCTTTTGCCGTGTGATTGCGCTCTTTGGCGGCGGAGAGAGCGCCATCATGCTCGTCGCGCCGGAGGACGTGCTGCTGCTCCGGGAGCGCGCGGATACGTTTGCCGAAATCAAATGGTATGCCAAAGAATCGTTCGCGGCGGAACTGCGGCTCGCACTGTGCGTGGAACCGGTTCCGGCGCGAGATTTTTTGCCTGTGGCGGATGCCGTTTCGCGGTATTGGCTGGAGGAAAAGTTCTTTGACGCGCCCTTCCTGCCGCTGGATGCTTCCGGCAAGGTATACACCCCCGCATTGTCCAAGGTGCTGGAGGCGATCCGGGAAAACGTATGGTACTTCCGGGAAGGCGTGTCCACGCAGCCGTGTACCGCGCTGGTGAACAGGGTGGAGCAGGCGCTGTCCCAGGAGTGGGCCTCAGTCGTCAGCGCGGTGTTTGTGCTGGCGAAGTGGCTGGTGGAGCACGGCATGGAGGGGAAGGAGGCTGGCGTAGTGCGGCTGGACGCGCTATGCCAGTATGCGAGCATCGCGCCGGGCGCCCAGGCGCTGCTCCAATACCTGGAAGAGCAGATTGTGCGGCCCGCCCTTTCCGGTGCGGCATCCCGCCAGCGCCGCGAGATTGTACAGGCGATCCGCTTCATTGGCGAGCACCTTGCCGAGGAACAGCTGTCGCTGCCGCAGGTGGCCGATAGCGTGGGCCTGCACCCGATGTACTTTTCCAGCCTGTTTAAGCGGGAGATGGGGCAGGGGTTCGCTGATTTTGTGGGAATGCTGCGCATTGAGCGCGCGCAGACACTGCTGCTGGACAAGCGCATCACGGTGCAGGAGGCGGCCGAACGCAGCGGGTTTTCGGATGCGTCGTACTTCAGCCGCAAGTTCAAGCAGCTTGTCGGCGTTTCGCCCAACCAATGGAGGGCACAGGCATGAAGCGCCGTCGCCGGCTGCTATACGGCTTTCGCACAAAGCTGCTGACCGCGGCGGCCATCAGCCTGCTGTGCGCCATCCTGGCGCTGAGCGTGATCGTCTCCCGGCAATACACGGCGGAGCTATGGAAGGAAAAAGAGCAAAACACGCTGGCCGCTTTCTCCGTGGTGGGTGGACGGATGAGTGCGCTGTTGGAAGGGGCCAAGCGGATCGCGCTGGCAACCCAGCAGGATAGCTCGATTGATGCGTACATATGGAATGCGTATGATACCGACCTTGCGAGGGTGCAGGGCCGGCAAAAGGTATTGCAGACGCTGAGCGCGCCGGTTTCCCAGCAAGGCAGCCTGTACGGCCTGCTGTTTCTCAAGGGAGACGGCACGCTGTACGGATCTATGATTCCCTGGACGTTTTTCTATGAGACAGAACGCCATCCTTTCTCGCGCGAACAGGCACTTGTTGACGCGATTGAGCGCCGCGCGTCGATGTGGATCGGCCCATATCATTTGAGCGATTTCACGCTCAATACACGCGCCAACGTGGACGACCCGCTGCTCGTCTGCGGCGTGATGCAAAACCGCTATGCGCTCTCCACAGAGACCGGTGCGCAGACGCTGACGACGCTGGTGGTGGTGAGCGCGCAATCGCTGCGCGAGACGTTTGCATATCTCTGCGGTGACCGGGAGACGATCTACCTGCTCAACGACGAGGGAACGCTGATCACCAGCGCCGCAGAAGAGGAGCAGCGGGACCCTGCCGGCATATGGTCCGTGATTGACCCGCTCGTGGACGAGGGCGGCGCCAGGACGCGCGATGCGCTGACCGGGGAGAAGCGCTATGTGATCTACGCGCGCATTCCGTACACGGGCTGGTATTTTGTCAAGAGCGTACCGCTGGATGCCTATGAGGGCCAGCTTACGGCGCTGCAGCGCGCGGTGTTCCTGACCGCGCTTTTGCTGCTGGTGGTCATTGGAACGGTCTACGCGCTGTGGATTGGGCGGTTTACCAGGTCGATTCGGCCAATTGGCGAGGCACTGGACCGGATGCGGGCAGGCAACCTGCGGTCGCGGGTGGAGCAGGAGCTGCCCGTCCGCGAGTTTGAAGAGATGCGCGTGCAGTACAACCGGATGGCGGACAGCATCGAGGGACTGATTGAACGCACCCAGCGGATGGAGCGGGAAGCGGCGGCGCTAGAGATGCGGAACCTGCAGGCGCAGCTGTCGCCGCATATGATCTTCAACTCCATCACGGCGATCCGGTGGATGGCCACCCTCTCCGGCGCGGAGCCGGTTTCCGAGATGCTGATTGCGCTGGCGGAGATGCTGCGGCCCGTATTCCGGGAGTGGCGGCTGGACTGGAAGCTGCGCGAGGAGATTGACTACATGGCGCATTATACGCGCCTGCTTCGTCTGCGCTACGGCAGCATGTTGCAGATTGAAATGGACATAGCGGAAGAGTTGATGGATATCCGACTGCCTCGGTTTACCTTTCAGCCGATTCTGGAAAACAGCTGCGAGCACGGCAGGGCAGGGGCAGGCCCGTTAACGGTGCGGCTGGCTGCGCACAAGGATACGGCGGCCGGCATCATCGTCATCACCATACGGGACAATGGCCCGGGCATCGAGCCTGAGCGCCTTGCGCGCATCCGCGAGCGGCTTGCGGGCGCACCCCTGGAAGAAGGCGCGCCCGCGCCCATGGGGCTGTACAATGTACACCGGCGAATCCAGCTTTTCTGCGGGCCGACGTATGGACTGACAGTGGAATCCTCCCAGCAGGAGGGCACGCTGGTGACCATCCTGCTGAGTGCACCGGACTTTTTTACATCCCAATAGCATTTTTTTAAGAATTGCCTATTTTCGCGGTATAGTCTGCCAATCATTATAAAGATTTTACAAAAACAGATGAAGAAATTGAATTGTTTTTCTATATCCAAGCGTGTACGCTTAGGATATGTAAAACTATCGGAGAGGAGGAACGGGGTGACGGACAGGCATAGAGAGAACCATAACAGGGACCAACAAAGACAACAAGGAGGCGTTCCCATGAAAAAATGGTTTGCGGCGCTGCTGACGCTCACGATGCTGTTGGGCCTGATGGGTGGAGGGACCGCGCTGGCTGCGGACAAGCCCATCACCATCACGATTGGTGCGACCAAGACGGCATCCTTCCAGTCCGGCTGGCTGGAATATGATTCGATGAAGCTCTTGCAAGAAAAGCTGGGCATCAAGCTGGACTACACCGAGTATGACGACGACAGCTTTAACCTCATGCTGGCCGGCGGCGACCTTCCGGATATCGTCATCGGCATCCAGCAGGCTATCCCGTCGATCATCACCAACAAGCTGGCGCTGGACGTTTACCCGCTCCTGGACGAATACGCGCCCAACGTGAAGCAGGGCATCTATGAGTCCAGCATCGGCATTCTGCGCGACATGCTTGGCGGCGAGGAAAACGCACTGTACTTCTTTGCGCCCAACGTCGGCGTGGAGAACGCGGACGGCGGCAGCTGGTCCTCGCGCGGCTACATTGTGCGCTGGGACTATTACAAGGAGATCGGCTCTCCTGAAATCCACAATGACGACGACTACCTGGCCGCGCTGAAGGCCATGCAAGCGCTGCATCCGACGACGACCGACGGCAAACAGACCTACGGCATCGGCGTGGAACAGTCGCTGGGCGATATGGGCGGCTATCGCGCCTCGTTCCTCAAGCCCACGCTGCTCAACCCCTGGTCGTTCAGCGGCAGCAAGTACGCCTGTGGCTTTGACGATGCGGAGCTGTACAACGGCTATACGAACCTGGAGCGTTCCTCCTTCTGGTCGGACATGACGTTCTACAACAAGGTATACCGCGAAGGGCTGTTTGACCCGGATTGCTTTACGATGTCCTACGACGAGTATCTCTCCAAGATCGCCGCGGGCACGTACATGGGCCTATACTTCCTGGAGAACACGCTCTATGAAGAGATGAGTGCGACCGACCCCGCGACGCTGGCGGCGCACATCGTCATTCCGTCCGAGGGCTCGCTGACCTTCTCCAACAAGCTATCGCTGCTGGGCAACACGCCCGCCGCCTACAGCTTCATCTCCGCCGCCAGCCCCAACTGGCAGAAGTGCCTGGAGATCTACAACATGCTCTACGATCAGGACTTTGTCCGTCTGATGTATTCGGGCGAGCAGGGCGTCCACTGGGACTATGACGCGGACGGCGTGCCGCACATGTTCGAAGAAACGATGAAGCAGGCGCAGGAGGGCGGCGAGGCCTGGCGTAAGACCGGCATCGGCGTGAGCCTCAAGGGCCTGACCGCCTTCTACGCGACGACGAAGCACCCGGACGGCTACTACTACGACCTTGCGCAGGAAAAGGAAAACCGTGCGCTGGGCCAGAACGCGATGCGACAGGATTACTGCGACACCTACGGTGTCAGCTATCCCACCGAGATCCTCTGCCAGTACGTAGAAGAGGGCCGCACCATTGACATGAGCAACGACTATGGCCAGACGATCGCCGCGGGCGTCAGCAATGTGCCGATGGACATCAAGCGCATCATGGACGCGTGCAATGACATCCTTTACCGCGCAATGCCGCGCCTAGTGATGGCCGAGTCCGACGAAGCGTTTGCGGCCATCCAGGCGGAAGTATTTGCCCAGCTGAAAGAGGCAGGCGAGGAAACCGCATGGACCTGGTGCCTGAGCGCCTGGAACGAGTCCAAGGCAGCGGTGGAACCGTTGTTCCTGGCGGCGAAGGAAGAGTTGAAGTGACGAGGGGACGCCAGGGGGACTTTGTCCCCCTGGACCCCCTACCAGGAGGCATGCCTCCTGGACCTCCGACATTTCGCCTGCGGGCGGGTTGGTATCATTTTGTATCAGTGAATCCCAACCCGCCGTGAGGCGAAATGTTGGGTTTCCAAAGGGCAAGGCCCTTTGGTGGGGATCCAAGGGGCAAAGCCCCTTGGCGTTCCTGCCACAACACCTACACTCGGAAAGGCGGGATGAGCGTGCAGTATCAGGTGACGAAGCGCCGGAGGCATACCAGGCGGGGATGGAACCTGCTGCTGCTGGCGTTGCCGCCGATGATCTTCATTGTTCTGTTCAACTATGTGCCCCTGTTTGGGTGGGTGCTGGCGCTGTTTGAGTATGTGCCGGGTACGCCTATTTTTCAGAATCAGTTCGTGGGGCTGAAGTATTTTCAGATGATCCTTACCAGCCGCGACGTGGCGCGTGCTATGCGGAATACGCTGATTTTCTCATCGATCAAGTTTGTGCTGCTTATCTGCCCGATGGTGTTTGCGATTCTGCTCAATGAGATACAGAGGCCCAGGTTCCGCAAGCTGTCACAGACGATTACTACACTGCCTTACTTTATCAGCTGGATTATCCTTTATTCGCTGGCGTTTTCCATCTTCGGCACGGAGGGGTTGCTCAACCAGCTGCTGGCGGGTTTGGGCGTGAAGCAGAGCGTGCTGACCAATCCTCGGGCGGTGTACTGGTTCCAGTGCACGCTGGCGCTCTGGAAGGACACCGGGTGGAACGCGATCATCTACATCGCAGCAATTGCCGGGATTGACCAGGAGCTGTACGAGGCCGCGACGGTGGACGGGGCGGGCAGGCTTCGCTGCGCGCTGCATGTTACGGTGCCGGGGCTGATGCCGACATTCCTGGTGCTGATGCTGCTCTTCATCGCCAATTTCATCAACAGCGGGCTGGACCAGTACTTTGTGTTCAAGAACGCGCTGGTGATGGACACGATCGAGACGATCGAGCTGTACGCCTACCGGCTGGGATTGCAGTTATTCGATTATTCGTTTGCTACGGCGATTGGCATCATGAAATCGGTCGTCAGCATTGTGCTGCTCTTCACGGCGAACGGCATCGCCAAGAAGGTGCGCGGACAGGCTATTGTATAAGGAGGCGTTGCGGCGATGACCATTGCACGAAAAGTACCGGCCTCGCGGCGGGCCTTTTTGGTGGCGAACAACCTGTTCTTTCTGCTGATGTGCGTGCTGTGCGGGTATCCGCTGTGGTATGTGCTGATCCAGTCGCTCAGCGAGGGGAACGCGGCCGGGGCGGTGCTCTTGCCCACATCCTTCACGCTGCGGAACTATGCGCAGGTGTTCCAGATGTCAGGCGTGGGGCTGGCGTTCCGCAACTCGGTATCGCGCACGGTAGTCGGCACGGTGGTGACGACGCTGATGTGCATGCTGCTGGGATACCTCTTCACCAAGGAAGAGATGCCGTTCCGCAAGACGCTGTACAGAATACTGATTGTGACAATGTACGTATCCGGCGGGCTGATTCCTACTTATCTGGTGTTCAAGTCGTATGGCCTGCGCAACACGTTCTGGGTGTACATCCTGCCGAACGTGGTCAATGCGTACTATGTCATCCTCATTAAGACGTTTGTGGAGCAGCTGCCGCCGTCGATAGAGGAGAGCGCAATGCTGGACGGTGCGGGCACGATGCGCATTTACATGCAGATCATCCTGCCGATGTCGCTGCCCATTCTGGCGACGATTGCGGTATACGCGGCGGTCGCCCAGTGGAACGCATGGCTGGATAACCACCTGTACACGATGACGAACAAGGAACTGCTGACGTTGCAATATATGCTGTATCGTTACCTGAACGAGGCGGAGCGCGTCGCCAAGGAGCTGAAGGAGCTGGGGTCCAGCAGCGGGCAATCCGCGTCGCAGCTGCTGACGCCGCGCGGTGTGCGCATGACGGTAACAATGGTGACAGTGGTGCCTGTGCTGTTCGTTTATCCGCTGCTCCAGCGGTATTTCATCAAGGGCATCATGATTGGCGCGGTGAAAGGGTGAAAAGAAGATGAGGATCGGATTTCAGGCCGAGAAGCTGGTCGAGTGGTTCGGGCAGGAGGGTGCACTGGTGCGGCTCGCGGAGGCGGGATTTAACAGCGTAGACCTGTCGCTGCACCCGATGGGGGTTCCGGTCAGGGAAAGTGAAATCGCCGTGCTGCCGACGGATGACCTGATTGCGCGCTATCTGCGCCTGCGTGAGTTTGCTGAGGGGCTGGGGCTTTCGTTTGAGCAGGTGCATTCACCGATGCCCTCGTATGTGGACGATGATGATGAGCGGAACGAGTTCCTGTTCAGCCTGCAGGCGAAGAGTGTTGCCATCTGCGCCGCGCTTGGCGCGCCATATGCCGTCATCCATGTGCAGCAGCCGACACTGTATACGTATGATGAAGCGTATCAGGCGCGTGGCAAGGCGCTGAATGAGATTTTCTTCCGCCGCCTGCTTCCACATTTGAAGCGGTATAATGTACAATGGGGGCTGGAGAACCTCTTTGGCATTGTAGAGGGACGGACGGACTACGACCAGACGCTGACCAGCCGCCTTGCGGATATGCACGACTGGATCGACACGTTCAACGCCATCGCGGGCGAGGAGCGTGTGGTGGCGTGTGTGGATACCGGGCATGCGCTGATCACCGGGACGAACCCCGCCGACATGATCCGCTCGCTCGGGGGCAAGGTTCGCCTGCTGCACGTGCACGACAATGACGGCCTGCATGACCAGCATACCGCGCCGGGCCTTGGCAAGATCGACTGGAATGATGTGACCGGGGCGTTGCGGCAAGTCCAGTACAAGGGCGTTTTCTGCTATGAGGCGGAAGGGCTGTTGATGTCGTTTGGCAAGGACTGCGCGGCGGAGGGATTGCGCCTGCTAAAGAGGATCGCCGATGGGCTGGTCGCGCGGATCGAAGGATAATCGGAGGGAACCAGATATGGAACTGCTATCACCGCGGCAAATTCACTTGGACTTTCACACATCGGGCGACATCCCAGGCGTCGGCGCGCAGTTTGATGCGGGCGAGTTCGCACGTGCCGTCAAGGAAGCGGATGTGTCGTCGATGACGGTCTTTGCCCGTTGTCACCACGGGTACCTCTACTATGATTCTAAGGCGTTTCCGGAGCGTGTGCACCCGACGCTTGCCCGGCGCGATCTGGTGATTGAACAGGTGCGCGCGCTGCATGCGGAGGGAATCCGTGCGCCTATCTACATCACCGTGCAGTGGGATTACTACACCGCGAATAGGCACCCTGAATGGCTGATCCGAAAGCCCGGCGGTGCGCATGAGGGTGATCCGTTTAACAAAGCAGGGTTTTACCAGGCGCTGTGTATCAACACGGGGTATCGTGATTTCTTAATGGCGCAGACGGAAGAGATTCTGGCGCTGCTGGGCGACGAGCTGGACGGCGTGTTCTTTGACATCACCGGCATCAGGCCCTGCTGGTGCGCAACCTGTCGCGAGAAGATGCGCGCGTTGGGTATCGACATGACGGACGAGGAGCAGGTCCGCGCGTTCGCAAAGCGTTCGATAGATGCATTCAAGGCGGAAATGACGGCCCTGGTGCGCAGGCACAGCGACACCTGCACCATCTTCTACAATGCAGGCCATATCGGCCCGTGCACGCGGGAGAGTGCGGGGAGCTATTCGCACTTCGAGCTGGAGAGCCTGCCCAGCGGCGGCTGGGGGTATCTGCACTTTCCGGTCACGGCGCGGTATGCTCGGGGGTTTGGGCATGACTGTCTGGGCATGACGGGCAAGTTCCACACCAGCTGGGGCGACTTCCACTCGCTGAAGAACCTGGCGGCGCTGGAGTTTGAGGCGTTCCGCATGCTGGCGTTCGGCTATGCCTGCTCCATAGGCGATCAGCTGGAGCCGGATGGGCAGCTGAACCCGGCGACCTATCGGCTGGTGGGGAAGGTGTTCAGCCGGTTTAAGGCGTGCGAGGCATGGGGGAGACCGTCCACGCCGCTGGTAGAGGCGGCGGTGCTGACTGCGGAGAACCCGTTGTATGAGTTCCAAATGCCCGAAAGCCTGCTCGGCGCGGCGCAACTGCTGGAGGAACTGTCGCTGCAGTTCGACATCATTGATGAAACGATGGCACTTTCAGGGTACAAGCTCGTAATCCTGCCGGATGACTTCCGCGCGTCGGAAGCATTCCAGGCGAAGCTGGATGCGTATGTGCGCGGCGGCGGCCGGGTGCTGGCCTGCCACAAGGGCGGCATGAATGATGCGGGGATGTATCCGAGCAGCTTTGGCGCAAAGTGTGTCGGGGATGTGGAGGACTATCCCGACTTTATCCTGGCGGAAGGGCCGCTGGCGAAAGGGCTGGAAGAAGACAACGAGTACGTAATCTACCAGCAGGGCGTTCGCCTGGAAGCGGATGGCGCGGAGGAAGCACTGCAAGGGCGCGCACCGTACTTCAGGCGGACGGGAGAGCATTTCTGCTCGCATCTCTATACGCCGTCCGCGAACGGGACGCCGTATCCCGTCGCACTGCGCACCGAAAACACGCTGCTGTTTGCGCATCCTCTGTTTTCGCAGTACCGGGACTGTGCGCCGAACTGGGTGAAGCGAATCGTTGCGAACGCGCTGGATATGCTGCTGCCGGAAAGACTCATCACGCACGACGGCCCTTCAACCGTCAGCGTGCAGTTGCTTGCACAACCGGAACACGCGCGGGTGTGCGTGCACATCCTGACGTACATTCCGGTGCGGAAATCCGCTACGATTGATATTGTGGAGGAGCGCACGCCCGTGCGCGATCTGGTGCTGACACTGAACATCCCCGTAGGCTTTACCAAGGCACGGATGGTTCCGGAAGGCGTGGAGCTTGCGGTGTCAGGGCAACAGGTGAAGGTTCCGCTGGTGGATGGGTACGGGATTGTGGAGCTGTCATAGCCAGTGAATCAGGCAGCGGCGGAGCAAATCCACATCGATGGGCTTGGATAAATAATCACTGAAACCGGCGCGCAGCAATGTTTCCTGCGCGCCGGTTAATGCGTTGGCAGTCAGCGCGATCACAGGGACATCCTTGTAATATGCATCGTACGCGCGTATTCTGGCGGTCGTCTCGATACCGTCCATGTCGGGCATCATCTGGTCCATCAGAATCATGTCGTACCGCTTCTTTGCGATCCTCTCCAGCGCTTCCGCACCGGAGAGGGCCATATCGGGCTGGATGCCAAACTGGCCGAGGATCGCTTCGGCAACGAGCAAGTTCAGCTCGATATCATCCACGACGAGCACCTTGGCATCCGGCATGGAGAAATCGGCGTCCGCCTCGGGTATATTCGTGTCTATGACCGTCTCTCCCGGCACATAGGGCAGCTCAATGGAAAAGGTGGAACCCGTGCCATAGACGCTTTTTAGCGAAATACTTCCGCCCATTGCATCGCAGATATGCTTGGTGATCGCAAGACCGAGGCCTGTGCCGATCACATTTTTGTTTTTGCGCAGGTCTAGCTGCTCAAACGGCGAGAAGAGCCTTCCGATGTCCTCTTCCTTGATGCCGATTCCGGTATCCGCGATATCGAAGCAAAGCCGGTCACGCCGCATATAGGCATGCAGATCGACCCGACCCTGTGGTGTGTACTTTACCGCGTTGCCCAGCACATTGTTGATAATCTGCCGGATTCTGTTTTCGTCGCCATAGATGTAGCGGGGCAAGTCGTCCGACGGGTGATAGCCATACTCCAGTTTTTTCTCCCGTGCTGTCACATCGGTCAGCGCACTGATGTTGCCCAGCAATGCATGCAGATCGAAGCTGGCCAGCGTCAATTCCATCTTGCCTGCTTCAATTTTTGAAAAGTCCAGAATATCGTTGATGATGCTGAGCAGCGAATGCCCGGCCTTTTTGACATTGGCGAGATAACCCTGCTGCCGCTCGGTCAGCGGGTCCTGCTCCATGGAGCCGAGCAGGCCGAGCACCGCGTTCATTGGCGTGCGGATCTCGTGAGACATGTTGGCGAGGAAGTCCGACTTGGCGCGGTTGGCCGCCTCTGCGGCGTCCCGCGCCTTTGTCAGCTCTGTGATGTCGTGGATGGTGGCCAGGACACCGGCAAATGTGCCGTCATCCTTGTAAAACGGCAGGATGCTGACATCGTACATCTTTGCAGCGGTTGCGATCTCCAGGTTAAAATCGAGGCGCTCAGTCTTGGCTGCGTCGATGACGGCCTTCATCCTGGAGACGAACTCTGGGCTGAAGACCGGCGGGTTGTAGCGCTCGACGATGGAATCCAGTTCCCGGCCTTGCAGGATCGAGGCGTCCGGGATGTCGATGATCTCGGTAACCGCGCTGGTTCCCATCAAGAAACGCAGGCTTTCATCGAAAACAAGGATGACATCAGGGCAGGATTCCAGCAGCAGTCGGACGTACAGCTCCTGCTTCTCCTTTTCCTTGGTGAGCGTCAGGTTGATATTCGATTGCGTTTCCACGTTGAGCCGAAGCACTTCGGTGAGGTTTTTGTTCGTACGAAGCTCCCGGGCAAGCTTGTTGCGCTCGATGCGGAGCGCAGACAACTCTTGCTTTAGGGCCTCGTATTCTTGAACGCTCACCACTTCGCTCGTCGTATCACTCATATGCGGGTAAAGCTCCTACTCAAACCAACAGTGAAATAAACGTATAGTTATGGAAGCGGTTGGACGGAACGTCGTTCTTCACCGAAGTGGGGCAGATTTCGCCGCCCGCGTACCCCATCATGAACGGCACCGAAAGCCGGTCCCTCGCCTCGCTCAGCTCCGCGAGCATGCTGCTGCCCAGCACCATGCGGCGGATGATGCACGAGAAGATCAGCGCGCCGTGCACATCGGGTATCTCCTTGATCTGCTCCAGCTTTTCCACGGCGGTAGAAACCACATCGTGCTCGCTGCAGCGCGAAAGAGTGAAGATGGAGTTCTCGTCCATGTTGCCGCGGAAGATGGCCGTACCGTCCTCGGTGAACGATGTAAGAACGCGCAGGACGGGGATGCCGTCATAGTCTGCCCGTTTTTTCAGATCCAGCATGAAGGGAACAAACAGGAAACTATCGGTCGGCGCGCCGCCCGCGGCGAACCCAAGGTTTTCAAAGTATTGATAGGCGTTTATGTTGTTGATTTCCGAGACAAACGGGCCGTTTGATTTAGTTACTTCACCCTGGTAGGGCATGGCGTTGCTCTCCGGCAGGACGCCCACCAGAAAGCGCGGATGGATGTTGCCATAGCAGAGGACGAAGGTCATCTGGGTGGCGGAGTTTTGACCCTTATAGATGGTTTCGCTCCCGCTGAAGGAGACGGTGTCGTCAATGGCGATGGTGCCGAAAACAGGGGTGTTTGGCAGGATCGTGCTCCAGACCTTGGGGTAGAGGTCGCCCGCGTTTTCCAGGATCAGCGGCGGGAACGCCAGCACGAGCTTGGGCGTTTCCGCAATGCCTTCGGAGGCGTTTCCATAAGCGGCGCGGGTGGGGGCATCAATCTCGCTGGCGAGCGATTCGGTTATCCCTGTGCGGAAGATGACATCGTCAGAGGTCATGACGAAGAGCGTCAGGATCATCTCGCCCGCCGCGTCGTTGACAGCCTGGGAGGCGGTGGTCACGCCGACAACATCAAACGGCAGATTGTCGCAGATATAGGAAAGTGTCCCGGAGAGCAGGTACTCCGGATGGCACATTACAATGCCGACGGTGTTCGCGGCGTATTGCAGCTTTTCAGCAAGTTGGCCCTGTATCTCTCTAAGGGCTGCCTCGCAATCGTCAATTTCATAGGTAAAAGCGCTGGCGCACTGAAGCATAAAAATCCTCCTCTGTCTTGCCTAATGCGTAGCGCGCGAAAACGCTGCAAACCGGGGGAAGGCAGCAACCGCGCGCGACATGGTACCTGGAATATCGTCATATTATTGCTGAATTATACCATGGAGGCGGGGCAAAGTCGATGGGTTTCTTCGCAAGGTAGCGGGATGGATGCGGGCTTTGGGCGGACAACAGCTTGACATTTTGGCTGGATGGTGTAATACTATATCGGCACTTGTCCCCGTAGCTCAGCAGGATAGAGCGTTCGCCTCCTAAGTGAAAGGCCGTGAGTTCGAATCTCGCCGGGGACGCCAGAGAGAACCCCTTGAAAACCTAGTGTTTTCAAGGGGTTCTGACTTTGCAATGCGACTTTACTTGTTATGTTTAATAAATTGATATCGAGATATTGACGCCGTTTTCTGACCTTGACCGACACATCTGTCGGTCAAGGTGTCGGTCAGCTTTTTTTGAAGTGCACCTTATCCGTCGGGTTATTCAGCACACCAAAAATGCAAAGCAACTGCATCACCTCTTCGACATCCAGATGTTTCATACTGACCGAGGTAGTGGATTTGATAATGCCCTGATCAACGAACTGCTTGACAGTTTCCAGATCAACCGTTCCCTGAGCATGAAAGCCTGCCCCTACGATAATGCGGTGGCTGAAACGACATTCAGGATCATCAAGGCGGAGTTTGTTTCCGATGACGCTCTCATGAAAAGTCTATATTTGGCTACGATGAACATCGTTGAGAAGTGGACCATGCCCATTAAAAAACTGGCCAGCCATCCTCGATCATCCGATAATCTACTTTGGCGACAGGGTTCCCATCCCCTTCTGATGGCGGAGCATCTTTTACCTCCCCTGTTTTTTATACTTTTTCCGCCAGCTATTGGTCGTCGTCATGTTGATTGAAACGTTTCCCGCATTTCACGTTGCGTATGCCCTGCGTTCAGGTATTTATTTACTATTATCCTGATATTCTCACTATATGCCATACCACTATTCTATCATTTCTTGCCACTCTTTTTAGGTTCGTTGACTATATATGGACAAGTATAATGGGTGCTAAATCTGCACAGCCCTTAAAGCGAGGCCCACCATCCGACGGAAACACGGTTATGCTTTCCCCCGATCCCGATACTGCTGTGGCGTTACGCCGAACACCTCCCGAAAAACCTTGGTAAAGTAGCTTTGCGATGCATATTGAAGAAAGCTCGCGATGTCCGCAATCCCATACGCCGAGTGATCCAGCAGATGCGATGCTTCCTGCATCTTCTGCCGGTGAACATAATCAGGGACAGAATAGCCGGTCTCCTCCCGGAACTTCTGCGATGCACTGCGCGTGCACAGCCCTACATTATCCGCCAGGGTTTGCAGCGTAATCTCCTCGTGCAGATGAAGCGAAATGTATTCGCACATCTGCTTGACCGCCCGCGAATAGGGATAGGCCTTCCCGTCGTCGGCAACGCGCTGGCAGAAGTCAAGCGCCATACGGTAACTGAGTGCGTTGATATCCTGCATTCTGTTGATCGCATCCATCTGCTGGCAGTACATGTCACTGAGCGAAAACGCCGTCTCTGTCGCCAATCCGCCCCGCATTGCCGCGCGTGTAATCATTGTTACAAAGGCGACGAACGTGTATTTCTCCTGTGTCAGCGCGTCCTGCGCCATCTGTCCGATGCGACCGGAGACCGGCTCGACCAGCCGCCGCTTAAGGAGTGGCACGTCTCCCGCTTCAATCGCCGCAAGCACGCCAGTCTCAAAGCTTTGCGGCGTATGCGTAACGGTGTGCTCACGCTGTACAAACAGGCGCTCCCGCACCTCCTTTTCCGTCGGCTGCTTCTGCGCTTCGGTGTTGGATAGCAGAATCTCTTCCGTCGCCACCTCAATCGCGCCCAACAATTGCACCGCCATCGAGAGCGCATTCATAAACCGGCGATAGCTGACAGTAGGAATGCTGGCGATCAGATCGCAAAACGCCCTCAGCTTCTCCGGGTAGATCACGTCCACCGCAAAGGCTAGCAGCTCATCCTGCGCATTTGCCAAGGGGCTTGCCGGTCCTAGCAGCAGCGTCTCACCGGACGACAGCCGCGCGATCCCCAGAAAGTATGCGGGCCCTATCGTCATTAGCAGCGGGTGCTTCTCATCGCGCCCCTGCCTTTCAAACTCACGCAAGCAGCCCTCTACAAACTGCCAAGGCAGAAACGGCTCGTCGCTGCTTGGGCATGTGACCAGCACGCCATCCGGTGTCACGACGGATAGTGGAATACCGGTGGTTTCAAAAAAACGAAGGGCTGCACTCATCCTGCTCACCTCTCGCAAATCATATCACACTTTGATAAAAAAATCAGATTTTTTGTATACGTATTTTTCTCTAGGCGCTACACTGCCAATAGATGATAGTGGATGGAGGGGATCCCCCATGAAAACCGGCACGCTATTCCTCACGGATGACCCCAATGTGACCCTGACCTGTTACCTGCACGAGCCGTCCGGCGAGTTGGCGAACATCCATGCCCGCCCGGCGGTGCTGGTGCTGCCAGGCGGCGGGTACCAAGCGTGTTCCGATCGGGAGGCCGAACCAGTTGCCCTTGCCTACATGGCGGAAGGGTATCAGGCGTTTATTCTGCGCTACACCGTGGGTGAGAGATCCATATTCCCAAGGCCCCTGCAAGATGCGGAAGCCGCGCTGGAAATGATTGCTGCGCGTGCGGATGAATGGTTAGTGGATAAGAGCAAGATTGCGGTCATCGGATTTTCGGCGGGCGGGCATCTGGCGGCGTCACTCGGCGTGATGGGGCGACTAAAGCCCGCCGCGTTGATACTTGCCTATCCCTGCATCCTGGAATCCATTGGCAAGATACTCGCGAACCCTATCCCTGGGCTGGACGACAAAGTGGATGTGTCCACACCACCTGCATTCCTTTTTGCCACGCAGGAGGACGCGCTAGTACCGGTGGAGAACACGCTTGCATTCGCGGCGGCGCTGGACCGCGTCGGGGTGGCATTCGAGCTGCACATCTTTCAGCGCGGCGAACACGGCCTGTCGCTGGCCAAACCGCTGACCTCCAGCGGCTTTAGGAAGATGGTTGACCCCATCGCGGCAAAGTGGTTCCCGATGAGCATCGACTGGCTGCACGGGCTATGGGGCGACTTCAGCGCGGATAGCGAGTCGGTGACGCAGGGCGTACTGCAAACATTTGACGAGTACGGCATCGACGTGGCGATTGGGCGTCTATTGGAGAACCCAGCGTGCAAGCGTCTCGTGCTCGCGTACATCCCGGCATTGGAGGATGAGCGGGCAGCAAAACCCGCGATGGGTATCTCGCTGCGCGTGATGGCTTCATACATCAAGGATGCACTGCCGGAAGCCTTGCTGTTGGAGTTGGACGAGAAACTGCGCGCAATCAAGGTAAACGGATAGAGGAGGGGCAGCTATGCTCAGCATTCAGACTATAAAAACCGAGTACAGGGTGAACCCCATTGGTCTGGACGAGGCGTGCCCGCGTTTCTCGTGGGTGCTTGTATCCGACCAGAACAATACCGTGCAGGCATCCTACCGCCTGACAGTAACCGGTAACGATGGCACCATCTGGGATACTGGCACTGTGGAGAGCGGGCAGACGATCCTTGTACCCTATGCAGGTGCCAAACTGTCACCGAAAATGCGTTATCATGTAGCAGTTCATGCCTGCGATAACCATGGTGAAACAGCGACTGAAGAAGGGTTCTTTGAGACCGGTCTGATGCATGTATCCAATATGCATGCGGGCTGGATTACCCATGACTACACGGAGAAACCTGAGCCGTGCCCGGTGTTCATCAAGGAGTTCGCGATAGCCGGAGAAGTCAAATCCGCGCGGGTGTATGCGTCAGCCCTGGGCATATATGAGCTGACCATCAATGGGCGAAAGGCAGGCGACGCGTTTCTCGCGCCCGGCTGGACGAGTTACCGTCATCGTGTTCAGTACCAGACGTATGACGTGACCGACATGCTGCGGGCGCAAAACCGCGTGGAGATAACGGTCGCAAACGGTTGGTTCTCGGGTGAACTTGGCTTTGTCACTACGCCAAACCACTACGGCGATCACATCGCAGCCTGGGCACAAATTGAGATCGCCTATGCAGATGGGCGTGAGGAACGCATCATCACTGACCTCAGTTGGCAGGTTGGCACAGGCTCTCGCCGCTACGCTGAACTGTACCACGGTGAGACGATTGATCACCGCGCTGGTATTGCCGTGCAGAGCAATGCCGTATCCCTCGGTTATTCCACAGATGTGCTCGTCGCACAGCAGAGCGAGCCGGTGCGCATCACCGAGCGGCTTTCACCAATAAAGCGCATCATTACGCCCAAGGGCGAAGTTGTGTTCGACTTCGGCCAGAACCTGACCGGCGTCGTGGAGGCGCGGCTGGACTGCCCTGCGGGCACGAAGGTTGTGCTGCGTCACGCGGAGGTGCTCGACAGACACGGCAATTTCTACACCGAAAACCTGCGGGACGCCCGCGCAACCGACACATTCATCTGCGCTGGTGGCGGCGAGGAATACTTCCTGCCTGCGTTCACATTCCACGGTTTCCGTTATGTACAGGTGGAAGGGCTGGGCGACAATCCCGACCCCGCGCGCTTCACCGCCTGCGTACTCCACACCGATATGGAGCCGAGCGGGTGCTTCACCTGCTCGCACAAGGGCGTCAACCGCCTGCAACAAAACATCCGCTGGGGCCAGCGCGGCAATTTCCTGGATATCCCGACCGATTGCCCCCAGCGCAATGAGCGGCTGGGCTGGACGGGCGACGCGCAGATGTTCGCCTCTACCGCCCTCTACAACTATGACGCGGCGCTGTTCTTCAGCAAGTGGCTGCGTGACCTGACATGTGAGCAGACCGCGCAGTACGGCGTACCCGGCGTCATCCCCAACATCCTGGGGGATGCGGAGGGCGCGGCCGCGTGGGGCGACGCCGCCACCATCATCCCCTGGGCGCTATACCAGGCATACGGCGACACACGCGTATTGGAAGAGCAGTACGACAGCATGAAGGGCTGGGTGGAGTACATCCGGTCAAAAGCCGGGGAAAAACACCTATGGCAGACCGGGTTCCAGTACGGCGACTGGGTGGCGCTGGATAAGGAAGAAGGGGCCGACCGCACCGGCGCGACGGACGTGTACCTTATTGCCACCGCGTTCTATGCGTACTCCACGAACATCCTCGCCAGGGCAGCAGCCGTGCTTGGCAATGCTGCTGACGCCGCCGAATACGCCCAGCTACACAGTGACATTGTTGCTGCGTTCCGGCAGGAGTATATTACCCGCACAGGCCGCATGGCCAGCGAAACGCAGACCGCGTGCATCCTTGCGCTGCATTTTGATCTCGCAGAGCCGGAAAACCGCGCGCGCATTCTCGGTACGCTTGAAAACAACCTGGCCCGGCACAACAATCATCTGACGACGGGCTTTGTGGGCACACCGTACCTGTGCCACACGCTGTCCGACAATGGCAGGCATGATCTGGCGGGCACGGTCTTTATGAAACAGGACTACCCCTCGTGGTTGTACTGCGTAAACCTTGGCGCGACAACTATCTGGGAGCGGTGGAACTCCATGAAGCAGGATGGCAGCTTCGACGAATCCGGCATGAATTCGTTCAACCACTACGCCTACGGCTCCATCGGCAACTGGATGTACGAAAAGCTCGGCGGGTTGTCGATCATCGAAGCGGGATATAAAAAGGCCCGTATCGCGCCGATGCCTATCAAGGGCATCACCAGCGTGGAAGCATCCGTTCAGACGCCCTACGGCGAGATTGCTTGCGCGTGGGCATGTCGGAACAAGCGGATTACCGTGGACATCCGGGTCCCAATAGGCACCACCGCCATTGTACACCTGCCTGACCAGCAAGAGACGATCATCCTTGGCTCCGGTTGCTACCACTACGAATACGACACCAACCTTGTCCTGGAAGCCGCGCGCTATTCAATGGAAAGCACGCTGGGTGAGATGCTGGATAATCCGCTGGCCGTGTCACTGCTCAACCAGTTCATGCCCGGCGTGACCGACAACCCGATGATCCAGTTCGCGCTGCAACAGTCCATCGCCCAGCTCACCGCGATGATGCCCGAGGGCGGCGCGCAGCTATTTGAAGAAGTGATTCGCCAGTGCAACGCGGCAGAGGAGGCATCAGTATGAGCAGACTGGAAGGGTTCAAAGCGGGTGTCAACCTGGGGCATTGGCTGTCACAGAACGGCGGAAATTGGTCGGATGCGTATCTTACATCGTTCATTACCCGCGAGGATATCGAGCGCATTGCCTCCTGGGGCATGGATCATGTGCGGCTTCCGGTGGACTATCCGCTGATTGAGGATGATAACAACCCCGGCGTATACCGCGAGGAAGGGCTTGCCTACATCGACCGGTGCCTTGGTTGGTGCAAGGCGTGTGGGCTAAACATGATCCTGGACCTGCATGAAGCGCCGGGGTACTCGTTCTTCAACGCCAACGAGTCAGACCGTGCCGACGCGTTCGGCGGCGACAAGTCAAACAGCATGTTTACCGACGAGACGCTTAAGCTCCGCTTTATCGGCATCTGGCGGATGTTTGCGGAGCGGTACCGCGCCGAGGGTAGGAACCTGGCGTTTGAACTGCTGAACGAAATCGTGCTGCAGGACACTGACCCGTGGAACGCGCTATGGCTGCGCACGCTGGGCGAGGTGCGGTCTATCGACTTAGACAGAACTATCATCATCGGCAGCAACCGAAACTCGGATGCGTCGGAGCTTGAACACCTCGCGCTGACCGAGGATAATGGCGTCGTCTACACCTTTCATTTTTATGAACCCGGCATCTTTACGCACCAGCGATCGCCGTTCATTCCGTACCTTGCAGACTACCCCGTGCCGGTCACCTACCCATTTACACGCACGCAGCACCAGGCGTTCTTTGACGCGTTCGCCGCGCAGGGCATGGTGCCGGAAAGCTACCGGCGCGAAAACTTCGACCGATCTTTTCTGGAGGCGCTGCTGGAGCCAGTCACCGCGTTCAGGCAACGCACCGGCAAGGAAATATTCTGCGGGGAGTTCGGCGTCAACGAGTACGCTGACCATGAATCGACCGTCCGCTGGTACCGGGATTTTGTCGGGCTTTTGAATGGCATGGGCATCGGCCATACGGCGTGGAGTTATGTGGGCTTTTCGACCTTCATGTCCGACAAACCGCGCATGGTGCGGCATCCTGAGATCATCGAAATCATCAGCAGCAAATAGCGCAAAGGAGGGGGATCGCGTGACAGAGGTTCGCCTGAAGCGCCTGGAGACAGGCCGTTTTGACAGCCGCATACGCTCCGCGGACACCACGCGCAGCGAGCGGTGGCTGGGGTACCTGCTAGGCCCGATCGGCGCGGTGATGCTCAACGCCGTGCTGGCAACGTATCTGAACGTATTCTATACCGACGTGCTGGGGCTGGGTTCCCTGTGGGGCGGCGCGTTCCTGGTCATCTTCCCGATCGCCTCCAAGATTTTTGATGCCATTACCAACGTGGCGATGGGTCTGATTATCGACCGCACGCGCAGCCGCCAGGGCAAGGCGCGGCCATGGATTCTGCTCTCCGCGCCGCTGATTGCGGTAACGGGCTTCCTGCTCTTCGCCGTGCCGCAGATGGGCACAGGCGCGCAGGCGGTCTGGGTGCTGATCTCCTACAACCTGTTCTACTCCCTTGCCTTCACGATCTACAACATGAGCCACACGCTGATGGTGCCGCTCTCCACCCGCAACACCAAGCAGCGTGACCAACTTTCCGTATTCTCCAACGTTGCAAACATCATGATCACCGGCATGGTGGTGGCGCTGCTGTTCCCGATGTTGATCATGCCGGCGATCGGCGTCGATCAGGGCAAATGGCTGCTGGTGATGGGCGCACTGTCCGCGCTGGCGCTGCCGCTGATCCTGGTGGAATATTACTATACCAAGGAGCGCATCACCGAGGAACGCGCGGCGCAGGCGGAGACCGTTTCCCCCAAGGTACAGCTTCGCGCGGTGCTCTCTGGCCGCTACTGGAAGCTGATTGTGCTCTACATGCTGGTGATGACGCTGGGCATGAGTGTCAAGAACATC
>JAVBQK010000006.1:0-52509 GCA_031549105.1 Eubacteriales bacterium | reverse complement strand
TACAGCGCGCCGAACACCACCGCACCAATGCCGACCTGAGAAGCGACTTCGGTCTTATTGTCAAGGCTCGGGCTCTTGTCGTTGATGATGTCCAGCGCCTTTTCCTTGGCGCGGCGTAGGAGATCCTCCAAATAAACGATGCGCCCCTTGCGCGTGGAGAGCGGCCCGTCCTCCAGGCTGACCATGCCGTAGGAAACGTGATGCAGATCTTGAGCCCACGGGTAGCCCATCAGCTCGACGACCTTGAACCACTGCCGGAAGTGCAGATCCTGATGCGAGGCGACGACGTACAGGCATTGGTCGAAACGGTACGTGTCGGCGCGGTAGAGCGCCGCGGCGATGTCGCGCGTGGCGTAGAGCGTTGCGCCATCCCGCTTAAGGATCAGGCACGGCGGCATGCCGTCGGCCTCCAGGTCCACCACCTGCGCGCCATCGCTCTCCACCAGCAGGCCTGTTTCCCTCAGCTCCCGCACGACGCGGTCCATCTTGTCGTTGTAAAAGCTCTCGCCCGTATAATAATCAAATGTCACGCCCAGCTTGTCGTACACGCGGCGCGCGTCGGCGAGCGTCACTTCCTTGAACCAACCAAAGATGGCGATCGCCTCTTCATCCCCGTCCTCGATGCGCTTAAACCACGCCCGGCCCTCATCCTCCAGTACGGGGTTCTCCTCCGCCTCCTGGTGAAAGCGCACGTACAGCGCCGTCATCGCATCAATGCCGCCTTCTTCGATCATCTCACGGGTACCCCAGCGCTTGTAGGCGCAGATCATCTTGCCGAACTGCGTGCCCCAGTCGCCCAGGTGGTTGATGCCCACGGTCCTATAGCCCAGCGAATCGAAGATGCGCTTGAGCGAGTGGCCGATCATCGTCGTAGACAGATGGCCAATGTGGAACCGCTTGGCAATGTTAATAGAACTATAATCAATGCAGATCACCTGGCCCGCGCCGATGTCCGCATCGCCATAGCGCGCGTCCACCGAGGCCAGCGTTTCCCGGGCGAAGTTTTCACGGTTCAGAAAGAAGTTTAGGTACCCGCCCGCCACCTCCGCGGATGCTGTCTGCGGCTCGTCTATCTGCGGCAAAAGCGCCTGGGCAATCATTGGCGGGCCTTTGCGCAGCGGCTTTGACAGCCTGAAGCATGGGAACGCGTAGTCTCCCATCTTCGGGTCCGGCGGTATTTCCAGCGCGGCCTCTATCTCAGGCGCGGCGGGCAGGCCTTCCACCCCGGGAAACGCCTTGCCGAGCGCCTCCTCGACCATTTTCGCGATGCGCTGCTTTGCGTCCATGCGCGTCTCTCCTCATCAAATAAGATGCGACCTATCATACCATGCATTTTCTGGCAGTGCAAGGGATTCAGCCCTCGTCCCACCGCCTGACGGGCCTGAGCACCTCATAGCCGACCGTATCGGGCTTGTGCCGCTGGTAGCACTGGTTGCTTTCTTCGTTCCACATGAAGCCGTAGCGCTCCGGGTTGCAGCCCCAGGCGAGCGCCTCCACACGCCGCATCACCTCGGCATTGCAGCGATGAAAGTCGAATGCTGGGTGGTAAAAGACCAAATAATAAGAACCGGGAAATGAGCGTACCTCAAAGCCTTCCGGCGCGCTTCCCCGGTACTGCTCCGGCAGGCCCACGCCATAACAAAACCCATGCCAACCGCCCTCCGTGCGATACCAGCCACCCGTATGCGCACCAACCACCGGTTCCGCCTGGTAGCGGTACCGGTCGATCACCTCACAAACCGAATCACACTCGTGCATCCGCCAGAAATACGCATATTCGTCGGCATCCGGTTCATAGACGCCGAGATATTGGTGGGCTGGGATATACTCCACGCGGACGCCCGGGTCGGTCAGGATAGTGCGCTGCATCATCTATCTCCATTTTGCACAAAATTTCAATAAAATCTTGCACGTTCTCTCGGATAGCTTCTGCCAAACCGCCGTGTTCCATGCGCCTATTCCGCCAAATTACACATCTATCACGTCGAAATTTGCCGCGCGCAGCAATCGGTTCATCAACGCCAAACCCATACCGCCCGTTTCTGCCGCTTCGGCGATGGCGACTTCCACGCCATCCGCGTCAAGGGCACGCAACGCGTCGAACAAGTGCGAGGCCATTTCGACCGTATCCGCACCCAGGGACCGCGCATCGCAGCTCGCATATGCGTGCAAATTCGACTGCGCACAGAGGATCGCCGCGCGTTTGCCATCGCACAACGCCTGCCCGTACAGAGCATGCACCCGCTCCGCTGCCGCCTCGGGTGCGCCGCGCACCACCAGCAGTCGCGCCCTGGGCGCATAGTGCCGGTGACGCATTCCGGGCGATAGTGCCGCTGCGCCCTGCGCAAGCGGTGCAAGTACCGCCGGGTCAATCGCCACATCCGGCAGGTATTGGCGCAGCATCTCCACCGTCACGCCGCCTGGGCGGAGCACCGTTGGCACCTCGCCCGTCAGGTCCAGCACCGTGGATTCCACGCCCACACCGCACACGCCGCCATCGAGGATCAACGGAATGCGCCCGCCCAGGTCCTCCAGCACATGCCGGGCAGCCGTCGGGCTGGGCCTTCCACTGCGGTTAGCGCTGGGCGCGGCAATTGGCATCCCCGCCGCGCGGATGAGCGACAGCGCCACCGGGTGCGACGGCATGCGCACCGCGACCGTCGCAAGCCCCGCGCTGACCGCCTCCGGCACGCGGCCAGACTTTTCAAAGATCAGCGTCAGCGGCCCGGGCCAGAACGCATCCATCAGCGCAGGTGCGCGCAGGTCTACCCGGGCGACGAGCGCGTCTAATGCATCCAGCTCGGCGATATGGGCGATCAGCGGGTTGTCCGCCGGTCTTGCCTTGGCTTCAAAGATACGGCGTGCGGCAGCGTCATCCAGCGCGTTCGCGCCTAGGCCGTACACCGTTTCCGTAGGAAACGCCACCACCTCGCCCGCGCGAAGCAGAAACGCCGCCCGTTCGATCGAGGCGGCGCTGATGGGCAGCAGTTCTGTTTTCATGCGCTTTCCCCTGAGAGCCGCTTGAGCCGCTCGGCCTCGTCAGCCAGCAGCAGCGGGTCAATGATCATATCGCACTCACCCTCAACGAACATTTCCAGCTGGTACAGCGTCAGCCCCAGCCGGTGGTCGGTAATGCGCCCCTGCGGGAAGTTATAGGTGCGGATGCGCTCACTGCGGTCGCCGGTGCCCACCTGCGACTTGCGGTTCTCCGCGTATTCGGCGTCCTTCTGCGACTGGTAAAAGTCGTACAGCCGCGTCTTGAGCACGCGCATCGCCTTGTCGCGGTTCTTCAGCTGTGACTTTTCGTCCTGGCAGGTGACAACCAGCCCTGTCGGCAGGTGCGTGATGCGCACGGCTGAGTCGGTCGTGTTGACATACTGGCCACCGTGGCCGCTGGAGCGGTAAACGTCCACCCGCACGTCGCCCGGAACAACCAGAACGTACACGTCCTCGGCCACAGGCAGCACCGCAACCGTCGCAGGAGAGGTATGGATACGCCCGACGGACTAGGTCGTCGGCACGCGCTGCACACGGTGGACACCGCTTTCGAACTTCAGCCGTCTGAACACGCCCTTGCCAGTCACCGTGAACGTCACTTCCTTCACGCCGCCCAGCTCCGTCATGTTCGAATCAATCATCTCCACCCGCCAGCCGCGCGTCTCCGCATAGCGCGTGTACATGCGCAGCAGCATCTGGCCGAACAGGCTGGCCTCATCGCCGCCCGCACCTGCGCGGATTTCCATCACAACGCTACGGTCGTCATTCGGGTCACGCGGCAGCAGCAGCACCTGAATCTCGTGCCACTTTTCATCAATTTGCGAGGACAGCGCGTCCAGCTCTTCCTGTGCCATATCCGCCAGGTCCGGATCGGCCAGCATCTCTTCCGCCTGCTTCTTCTGCTCGCCAAGCTCGCACCAGCTGCGGAACGCCTCCACCACCGGTTCCAGCTGCGAATGCTCGCGCATCAGCTTCGCCAGCAGCGCCAGGTCCGATGCCGTCTCCGGTTGGGCCATCTGCTCGGAAAGCTCCTCGTAACGCCCTTCTACCCACTCCAGCTTATCCCGCATATCCGTCCCCTGCCACCACGCGCTTAAGTCCCGAGAGGTCGCGCAGTGTCCGTATTTGATCAAATTTACCCATAAACAGCGCGGTAACGTCCTCCGCCTGCCCATCCCCTATCTCCAGCAGCAACGACCCGCCGCGCCGCAAATGCGCGGGCAGTGATGCCACGATGCGCCGATAGAACGCAAGGCCGTCCGGCCCGCCGTCCAGCGCCAGCGACGGTTCCTGCCGCACTTCACGCTGCAACCCAACCAACTCCCTTGTAGGGATATAGGGCGGGTTGGAGACGACTAAATCGAATGTCTCCCCCTGGAGTGCGTCAAACAGATCGCTCTGCACCCAGCGTACGCGTGCGCCCAGCCACTCCCCGTTCGCACGCGCGACCGCAAGCGCCTCCGCACTGATGTCCACACCCGTTACTTCCGCGCCCGGACATGCCAAAGCGGCCGACACCGCCAGCGCGCCACTTCCCGTGCCGATGTCAACCACCCGCATCCCAGCGCGCAGCCTCTCGGTCACCGCCTCGCACAGCGTCTCCGTGTCGCACCGGGGAATTAGCACACGCGCATCCACCTGGAACGTGCGGCCCATGAAGTCCGCCTCGCCCAGCACGTATTGCAGCGGCTGCCCTTCCGCGCGGCGCACAACAAGCGCCTCATAGCGCTCGGCATCGTTCGGCGGCACATCCTGGCCCGCGTCGGCAAGCAGCATCAGCCGCGGCACATTCAGCGCATGCGAAAGCAGCCACTCCGCGTCCAGCCGCGCATCGGAAGCGCCCGCCGCGGTAAGCCGCGCCGCCGCGTTAAACAGGAGCTGTCTGCGGCTGCTCATCAGGCGTCAGGTCGGCGGCAACGGGCTTGGCGGCCAGCGCCGCATTAAAGGAAGCGATCGCCACCTCCAACTGCTCCAGGTCCGGCTCGCGCGTCGTCAGCTTCTGCAGCATCAGGCCCGGCCAGCGGATGGCTTTTACGAGCGCAGACTCGTTGTGCGCCAGGCCACGCAGCGCCTCGTAGGAAACGCCAGCAATCAGCGGCAGCAGCAACAGACTGCGTACAAGCCGCCACACAAACGTCAGCCGCTCAATGCCGAACGCCAGTTGCAACAGCTGGTCGGACACCGCGCCCAGCAAAATCGCGATGATCATTACCAGCAACAGGAAGCTGGTGCCGCAGCGCGGGTGCATCGTCGGGAAGGTCTGTGCGTTCTGTGGCGTCAGCGGCAGGTTATGCTCATAGCAGTGCACGGTCTTGTGCTCCGCACCGTGATACTGGTACGTGCGCCGCATATCGGGGATCAGGCCGGAAAGGCCCACATACGCGATCAGAATGCCAATGCGCACCACGCCGGAAATCAGGTTCACCACCAGCAGCGATGACACCACCTTGTTCAGCAGGCTCGCGACGAAGCTGGGGATCACCATGAACAGGAACACGGACAGGATCACGGCCAGCACAACCGCCACACCCATGACGACCTTGTCGATGCTCTTGCCTAGCGTCTTGCTCAGCCATTTTTCAAACTTGGTCGGCTCCTCATCCAGCACGCCAAGCATCTTGGTGGACGCGTCCAGCGTGCTCATGCCCATCGTCAGCATGCCGACCATGTTCACGATGCCGCGCACAACTGGCCAACCCATCCATTTATGCTTCTCGGAGGGCGCGACATAGGGATCGCACTTGAGGACAATACGCCCGTTGGGCCGCCTTACCGCGATGGCTATGGCCTTGGGCGATTTCATCATGACGCCTTCCATCACTGCCTGGCCGCCGATATCGGGCTTTTTCTGTTCGTTTTTCGCCATCTATAATATTCCTTCTTTCTCTTTGGCTGTTTTCAATACCAGCTATCTATCACAGTATACACTGTTTTATGCCCGCGGTAAACGGAAGAATGTCTCAAAATGCAGAAAAGCGAACCGAACAAGTTCGGCTCGCTATGCTTTGCGCGTGCGTCTCACAGGCCGTAGCGCTTCTTAAAGCGATCCACGCGTCCGCCGGTATCCACCAGCTTCTGCTTGCCGGTGAAGTACGGATGGCACTTAGAGCAGATTTCAACCTTCAGCTCCTTCTTGGTGGAGCCAGTTGTAAACGTTTCGCCGCACACGCAGCGCACCGTCGCCTCGCCATACTTGGGATGAATGCCTTCTTTCACTTGTCTCACCTCTCCACGCTTGCCAGGGTATCTACGGCAACCGCGAGTGCTAGTATAGCATGCAGGCGCTGTGTTTGCAAGCGCTTTTTCGCGAATTGTGCCCAGCGAAAAAGCATCTGCACAAAAACGTTTGAAAACCCACCCGCAATGGGATATAATAGCGAAATAGTACCAAACGAAACGAGGACGCGCGGCGCATGCACGAGACGATCGGACTGTTGGGCGGCACCTTCAACCCCATCCACTACGGGCACCTTTTGATGGCGGAGGCGGCGCTCCGGGAACTGAAGCTCGATCGGATCATCCTGATGCCCGACGGCGACCCACCGCACAAAAATGAAGACATCGCGCCCAAGGAAGACCGGCTGCGCATGGTGAAGCTGGCGGCGGATGGCCGTTTCGAGGTCTCCGCGATGGAGGTCGATCGTCCCGGTAAAACCTACACCGTCGACACGCTGGAGGCGCTGCACGCATTGCACCCGGACGCCACATTTTACGTGATCATCGGCGCGGACACGCTGCACGAAATCTCCCGCTGGCGCGACGCGGCGCGCGTGTTCACCCTCTGCCAGTTCGCGGCGTTCGCGCGCGAGGGCAGCCCGCTGGTGGATATCCCGGGCGCGGAGGTCGTGCGGCTCACCTCCCCCATCCCCGAGATTTCCGCTACGGACATCCGCCAGCGGGTGCACCGCGGCTACGCCCTGGAGGGACTGACACCGCCTGTGGTGGCGGATTACATCGGCGCATGCCGCCTGTACGACCCGCCTGTGCAGATGTCGCCCAAGGCGATCCGCAAGCGCCTCAAGGACGACCTGCCCAGCAGCCGCTACCGCCATGTGATCGGCGTCGCAGACACCATCGTGGCGTTGGCTAAGCAGCACGGATACCCGGAAAAGCGCGCGCGCCTCGCCGGTCTCCTGCACGACTGCGCCAAGGCGATGTCTCTGGATCAGATGCGGGCGACCGTCGACACCTATGGCGTACATGTGGACCCATTGCGCAGGCAAACCCGTGAGTTGCTCCACGCGCCCGCGAGCGCCGCGATGGCCCGCGCCGTATACGGCGTCACCGACCCGGAGATACTCCGCGCCATCTGGTACCATAACACCACCCGCATCGGCATGAGCCAGCTGGACAAGCTACTGTGCCTCGCCGATATGATCGAGCCCAGCCGGAAACCGCAGCCGTGGCTGCCCAACCTGCGCCTGCTCGCCATGCAGGACCTGGACGCCGCACTGCTGGAGATGCTCCGGCGGAAGCTCGCTTTCATCCAACTGCGCGGAAAGGATGCGCATCCCGATACCGCCGCGTCGCTCGCGGCCATTGACAAGGAGGGGGCCATATGATGATCAACAAACCCAAGGACCTGGCGCTCCGCATTGCCCAGATTTTGCGCGACAAGAAGGCTGAAGAGCTGCTCGTGCTGGAGATTGCCCATCTGACCATCATCGCCGACTGCATGGTCATCGCCAACGGACGTTCGATGACACAGGTCAAGGCGCTTGCCGATAATGTGGAAGAGAAGCTGGCCGAGGATGGCGTTTCGCCGATCCGCCGCGAGGGATACGCCGAAGGCCGCTGGATCGTGCTGGATATGGGCAGTGTCCTTGTGCACATTTTCCATGAGCAGGAGCGCGAATACTACCATCTGGAACGGCTGTGGATGGACGGCTCCAACTCCATTGCGTTGCCGGAGGATTGACATCCGGTTTGCCTTCTTCGCTAGCAGGGTATACTCCCTTCAAAAGGAGTGAACACCATGCCAAGAGAATACGCATACGATATCATGCCGGAGATTCAGGCGCGCTATGCTGTGCGCAGTTTTACCGCGGAGCCTGTTGACCGGGACGCGCTGCTGCCACTGCTGGAGGCGGCACGCTACGCTCCCAGCTGTTACAACGAGCAGCCCTGGCGCTTCATCCTGGGCGACACGCCCCAGACGCACGAGAAGCTCGCGCAGAGCCTCGTCGCGGGCAACGCGTGGGCAAAGGAAGCCCCGGTGCTGATCCTCGCGCTGTGCACGAAGAACTTCGTTTATGACGGCCGCGTCAATCCCTACGCTCAGTTTGATACCGGCGCGGCGGTAGGATTCCTGCAGCTGGAGGCCGTTCGCCGCGGGTATGCGGTGCACTGCATGGCAGGTTTCCGCCAGGAGCAGCTGCGGGAGACGTTCGCGATCCCCGCTGATCTGGACATCATCACGATGATCGCGCTGGGTAAGCCCGCCGATCTTAACACGCTGCCGCCCGAGCGGCGCAAGAAGGAAGAGCCCGGCACGCGCAACCCGCTGGAGAGCATCATCCTCAGCGTCTAAGCGTGTCAAATCACGCAAAGACAGGATGAGCACGAGGGCATGAAGCGCACGAAAGACCAGTATGATCTGACGACCGGCAGTATCCTGCAGAAACTTCTGCTTGTGGCGGCGCCCATCATGGGTACGCAGCTGATGCAGATGTCCTATAACCTCACCGATATGTTCTGGCTGGGCCGGATGGGCAGCGACGCGGTCGCCGCCTCCGGCACGGCCGGAATGTTTATGTGGCTGTCGATGGCGTTCATCCTCATCGGCCGCATGGGCGCGGAGATCGGCGTCGCGCAGAACCTGGGGCGCGGCCAGCCGGAAGAAGCCCGGCGCTACGCGCAGAACGCCATTGTACTGGCGCTGGGTCTCGGCGTAGCCTATGGGCTTGCCCTGGTGGTGCTACGCAGGCCGCTGGTCGGCTTTTTTGCCATCCAGGAGGCGCATGTCGCCGCCGACGCAGAGTCCTACCTTGCAATCGTCGGCGCCGCGATGCCATTTAACTTCCTGGCCTCGGCAATCGTCGGCACATTCAACGCGTCCGGTAACTCCAAAACGCCGTTTATCGTCAACGCGATCGGCCTGGTCGCCAACATGATCCTGGACCCGCTGCTGATCTTCGGCCTGAATATGGGCATTGAAGGCGCTGCCATCGCGACCACGCTGTCGCAGGTGATCTCCTGCGCACTGATGGTCCTGGCGATGCGGCGCGCGCAGAACCGCCCGTTCCCCGCGTTCAAGCTCTTCACCCGGCCAGACATGCCGCATGTGCGCAGCATTCTGCGCTGGAGCGTGCCGATTGGCCTGGAGAGCATGCTCTTCACGCTGATGGCGATGATCACCTCCCGCTTTGTCGCGGGCTTTGGCGCGGACGCGATCGCGGTCAACAAGGTCGGCGCGCAGGTCGAATCCCTTTCCTGGCTGATCGGCGGCGGCTACGGCTCGGCACTGACCGCCTTCATGGGGCAGAACTTTGGCGCGGGCAAATGGACGCGCATCCGCCACGGCTTCCGCATCTCCGTCGCGGTGATGCTGGTCTACGGCGCGCTCGTCACAGCCCTCCTCTTCTTCTGCGCCGGTCCCCTTTTCTCCATCTTCCTCTCCGAGCCCGCCATCGTCGCGATGGGCGTTGCCTACCTGCAATTCCTGTGCATCTGCCAAACGCCCCAGTGCCTGGAAGCGGTCGCAGGCAGCACTTTCAAGGGCATCGGACGCACGCTTCCGCCCTCGGTGGTCAGCATCGCCTCCAACGTTCTGCGCGTCTTCATCACCTATTTCCTCTCTAAAACATCGCTGAGCCTGCACGGCATCTGGCTGGGCATCTCGCTCTCCGCCACACTCCGCGGCCTCTGGATATTCGCATGGTACCTGGGCGCATCGAAGCGACAGCCGCGCGAGGATGCGCAGGGGGTGTGAGGGTGAACGAGAAGGAACGCCAGGGGCTCTGCCCCTGGACCCCGCGAAGGGCGTTGCCCTTTCGAAACCCATGTTCGCTCACGCGAGGGTGGGTTTATGGATTGCTGGAGGGTAGGATATGTTGATACCTCATTTGCATTTTGACGGGAATTGCCGGGAAGCGATTGCGCTATATGAGAAGGCTTTCAACACGACCGTGGACGTGGAGTCGATTGATTATATGTCCGATGGTAAGGGGATTGCTCATGCCGCCATGAACATCCACGGCACAGAGGTTTTCCTGAATGATGCATTGGATTTCTTAAGTGCTAAGTTTGGTACCCTAAGCCCTGCGGTGCACTTAATAGTTACATTCAACACAGCAGAAGAGCTGCTCGCTTGCTACGAAATCCTAAAAACAGATGATAGCGCCGACCCATTCTGCGAAACCCCCTACAGCAAACTAGTGGGAAACTTCACAGACAAATTCGGCATAGTATGGGGCTTCATGCAGAAAAACCCACCCCTGCGTGAGCAATGATGGGTTTGGAAAGGGCAACGCCCTTCCCGGGATCCAAGGGCAGAGCCCTTGGCCGCCGGAGGCCGTCCCCCTACCCAAAATACCGCCGCTTCGGCTTGGGAATCTGTTTCTTGCCCTTGCGCCGGCGCAGCAGACGGCGCAGCATGGCGCGGAGCACCAGCACCGCTGCCAGCATGGCCGCTACGGGTGGCACCACCCAGTCCAGGTCAAACGGCGGGAAGATTGACGGGTCTTCCAGCACGCGGCGCTCAATTTCCTCCAGCGTGGGCGGCGCGTCAACGCGCTCCACAATGCTGCGCGTGGCGACCAACTGATACTCGGCCTCGCCGCCGTCGTCGGTGTAGAACGTCAGAACGCCCATCACCTGCCCACTCCGCACCGGGGCGCGCGGCTCAACGAGCCATTGGATATCCGTGTACTTGCTGAAGTTTGCCATCATCGCATCGACGGTCTCAATCAGACCGGTGATGCGCACGACGCGCGTCGCGTCAACGGGCTGCAGGTCCAGCCGCAGCTCGCCCACCTTTAGCTTTGTCTCCCCCTGCGCCAGTCCCGCGTTGATCACCGCCAGGTCTGCTCGCTCCGTATCCGGCTCAAAGCCGTTGATCTGCAGGCTCATCGGGCTTTGCGCGTAGATTTCCTCGGGCGTAACAGACTTGTACTTCGAAAAACCATACTCGAACAATCGGCTGGTGTCCGACCATTGCGCGTACTTGTTGGATTTCATGATCACCGCGATCAGCTCGACGCCGTCCTTCTCCGCAGACTCCACCAGCACCCGCGCGGCCATCGAATGGTTACCCGTCTTGCCGCCCAACGAATATTTGTAGTAATAGTCCGTATTGCTCGGCTGTATTTGCAGGTTGAGCGTGGTCAGCTTGCGCGATGGGTTCTTGAGGGTGGCAGACAGATCATAGGTGACCGTGGAAATGATTTCGCGGAACATTTCGTTTTCCATCGCCGCGTCCATGATCAGCGCCAGATCATAGGCAGTGGTGACGTGCAGATCCTCGTGCAGGCCGTGTGGGTTTTCAAAATTCGTATCCTTGCAGCCCAGCCGGGCGGCCGTCTTGTTCATCAGCTCCACGAACGTTTCCACATCGCCGGATATATACTCGGCAATGGCGATCGCGGCGTCGTTACCGCTGACGAGCATCAGGCCGTACAGCGCGTCCCGGAGCGTGACAATCTCACCCGCCTTAAACGGCACCACGGAAGCGTCGCTGGGCATATCGACCGCCCGCTCCGACACCTCCAGCGTCTCGTCCAAATCCCCACCCATCTCCAGCGCGATCAGCGCCGTCATTATCTTGGTGGTCGACGCGGGATACTGTGCCTTGTTCTCGTCCTTATAAAACAAAAGCTCCTTGGTGGACCGCTCCATCAGCACAAAGCTGTCTGCCACCAGGTTATCCTTTTCCAGTTCCTCCGGGTGGTCGGACGAATACGGCGGCGCGTTGGGGTTGCGCGTCGGCTCGGCAGACACATCCTCCGTCGCCCACGCGCGCATTGGCAAAAGCAGCAGAAGCAGGCATAGCGCGGCCCACCTTGCCAGCTTGTCCCCCATCGGCCACGCCTCCTTTTTTGCCACGTAGGGAAGTATTTTATCATAAGTGCAGGATTTTGTATATCAGGGGTTGTGCGAAAGAAGCGCACGCCCCTTTGCCCTCATGATTCGACGCATCTGGACCGCCTTTTCGTCCCCATCCATGCCCAAGAAAAATCCCCGGCCTTTCAGGACCGGGGACAGACCAACAGGTATGGGATTATTCCGCCAGCTTGATGCGGCCCTCCAGCTCGGGCGCGACCGGGCTGTTCTCGCGCAGATAGTCGACGACAAGTTCATCCATCGCGCCCATGTAGAACTGCACCGGATACTCGGCCAGCGACGCGTAGTTATCGCCGCCCGCGGCCAGGTAATCGTTGGTGGCCAGCTTATACATCGCCTCGGGATCAACCGGCTCGCCCTGGATCAGCAGCTCGGTAATGCGCGAGCCAGCGTCCTTCGCCGGGTCAAACGTCACGGTCATGCCGCCAACCTGCGGGAAGCCGCCGCTCGTCTCCGGGTACAAGCTCAGGCCTACCTCCAGCGCGTCGACCAGCGCCTGGCCGGAAACCTCCATCAGCACCACAAGGTTGCCAAACGGGAAGACGGTGTTCACATCGCGCGCGGTGATCGGACCCGCCGCAACGGTCGCACGGATGTTGCCGCCGTTCATGATCGCGACATCCGCGCCGGTGGCGGAGAGGAAAATATCGCACGCCAGATTGCCCCAGTTGGACTCGGACGTGCGCACGATGGCGCGCTCGCCCACAAGCTCCACGGTCGTCTCGCCGACGACCTTATCCAGCTCTTCGCTCTGTGCCGCTTCGGCCTTCTCGATGGCGTGGATCACCGCCCGGTCCTCAAACCGGCCGGGGTTTGGGATCAGCTCCGCCTCCACCGTCAGCCCACCCTCGGGCGCGAAGGTCAGCGTAACCTTGCCCAGGTTATTGAGGTATTCGCCGGTGGATGTCACCAGCGCGCCCTCTCCCTCGGCCACCTGCTTGATATCATAGAGCGAGGTATGGCTGTGCCCGTCGATCACCAGCGATACGCCGGGGATCGTCGCAAGCGCCTGCATGCTGTTGGGATCGTACGCGGCGTCGCAGCCCCAGTGCGCCAGCACCACGATCGCATCCACGCCTTCCTTCTGCATGGCCTTGACGGCATCCGCCACCAGCGACACATCACCGAACACCAGATCCTTGATCTGATCGGGGTGGATGGCGCTGACCATCTGCGGGGTATCCGCGCCGACTACGCCAATGCGCTTGCCGCCGGACTCCAGGATCTTGTACGGCGTGAACGCAGCCTCGCCCGTCTCCTTGAGCGTGACGTTCGCGCTGATCAGCGGGAAATCCATCATCGCCTCAAGCTCCTTGAGACGCTCATAGCCGTAGTTGAAGTCATGGTTGCCGGGAACCATTACGTCATAGCCGACGGCGTTCATCGTTTCCACGACGCTCTCGCCCTTGACGGCATTGGCAAACACGGTGCCGTGCAGCGTGTCGCCCGCATCCATCACGAGCACATTGCCGCTCTTTCGCGCCTCGTTGACAAAGGAAGCCATCATCGCATAGCCCATCCCGGCGCTGGAGTCATACCGACCGTGCACGTCGTTTGTGTGGAAGATCGTGATGACAACGGGTTCCGCAGCCGGAGCCTGCTCCGCCACGGACGGCAACGCCGTCAGCAGCATCAGCAGCGCCATGCACAATGCCAATAGCTTTCTCATCTGCAGGTACCACCTTTCATTGCATTTACCGCGGCAAGACCCCGCGGATATTCCTCTTCACATTATACTGGAATGTGCACGTTTTATCAATCAAACAATTATAGAAATTTCTCAAAACAGAAAAAGTCTGTGTCGAATAGATAACATTCTCCGCGAAGAATATATCCTTCCCGCGTATACAACCTCACCGCAGCGGTGTTAATCTTCGAACACAGGTGGCGCGTCGCCGCGAACCCTTTTTCCCTTGCGATGCCCGAGACAGCTGTCAGCATCCGCGCGGCCATTCCGTGCCCCTGCATCGCCGGCGCAATGCACAGCCTGGACAAATACGCGGCGTGCGCGGGCGTCCAGCACGGGAGCGTTGCGCAGTGCTCATCCTCCTCCAGCAGCGACACCGCAGCCACCAGCCCCTCCGCGCCGCGCAAGAGATACAGCCAGCCCCTTTGTGTATCCTCCCGGATTTCGTCAGGGCCGGGATAGGTTTCGTCCCAATCGGACGTGCCGAAACCTATCTGGCTGCGGTACAGCGAAAGCACCGCGTTTTCATCTGCCGCGCAGGCGTGCTCCAAAACAAGTCCATCCATTGTATGCTTCTCCATTACCATGCCCCGTGGCTGCTGCCGCCGCCGCTGCCGCCGGAGAATCCGCCGCCCCCGCCGGACGAGCCGCTGTCGCTGCTGTTCGGGTCCTGCGCGCTGGCGTTGTGGCTCTGCGCCTCGCGCACGGTGCGGTCCATGTCCATCATGCTGTGGTGCCACGCGGATGCCATCCATATCGGCGCGTAGTCAAACGACGGTTCCGAGTAGGCAGGGTGCTCATCCACCCAGGTGGCCAGCGGCTTCATATAGCCCAGCGCCATGATCAGCGGCGCACGGCCCAGCACCGAGGAGGGATTCGTCTCCAGCAAATCCTGGTATGTCTCTACAAACCCGTTCAGCGTAGCGAGCCGCTTTTCGCCCTCGTCGGTCAGGCGGCGGAGCTTGGCGAAGAGTACGCCGAACAGCACCGTAAGCGGCAGGTTTACCAGCGCGGGTATCAGGGTATCCAGCCGCAGCAGCGCCATGGAGAGCGCAAGCCCCAGCACCACCGCAGAAAGCGACAGCATGAAGCGCTTGCCGCCATTCTTGAACTGCCAATCCTGCGCGTAGACATCGTCCTGCACGCGGGTCTTCCACGCGCCGTAGTTTTTGTTAAACTCCAAGGCCTGCGGATAATCCTCCCGTACATCCAGCGCGCCCAGGCACAGCTCCTGCCCATCGGCAAAAAGCCAGTCCAGCAGCACCTCCTGGTGCGGCCAAAGCCCCGCCGGCCGCAACGCTGGCGTGAAGTATGTGTCCCCGTCTTCCGTGCGCATCGTCAGCGCGCCCCGCTCCGTCAGTTCCAGCAGCGTCGCGGAAAGCCCGCTGGAAGATACCTGCTTGTCACGCAGTATCTGCGCCGCCGCGGCGGGAATGCCACGGAGCATCACGTCGTCCATTGTGGAAAGGATTGGATAGGAAAGGCCGTACTTGCTCCGCTGCACGTAAAACGCCGCCGTGAACCCACCTATGTACACGCCCAGCGCCACCAGCATTGAAGCGCGCATCGTCTTTTCCAGCTGGGCGGCGCGCTCCGCCGCCGCCTCCGCTTCCCGTACGATGCGCGCCTCAATATCCAGTGCTTCCTGGTAGATATCCTGGTCGATCACTTTCGCATCGGGCAGCCATTCCGCCGGGAACAGCGCCTGCACCTCGACCTTGTTGCCATCATCCAGCCAGTCCGAAGCGATGTCGATCACCCCACCCCGCACCCGCAGCATATCCTGCCGTACCGCGCCGTGGAAAAATGGTTCAATCCGCTCGCTATCGCTGCCGGGCAGGGTGATGGTGAAGATGGCGTTATCGTAGTGGTCCTTTGCCTGCAGCAGCATATAGTTGATACGCGCGGTATCCCGGTAGCGCAGCGCAAACCCGCCGATGCGGTAGGTCACCGTGAACACGCGGTTGCCATTGTAGCCGGGCGAGAACACCTTGATCTCCGTTTTGTCATTCTCTGTGACGGCGGTATAGGTACCCGGCACGCCGTCCAGCGCATCCACAAGCGTGTACTCCTCGCCATTATCCCCATAGATGCGCAGCTGGGAATAACTAACATCCTTATGGCGAATCGTCATCAGGATGCCATTGTACTCCCCGTCAAACCCATAGGTCAGCGTCTCCGTAAACAGGCCCGCGCCATCCGTCTCCACCGCGATATCCATGCGGTAGTCGGCTAGCCGGAACGACGCCGCGGACGCGCAGACCGGCAACACAACCAGCAAAAGTACAATCAAGAAGAGTTTCGGTAGCGTTCGTCTCATCCGTGTCCTCCTCCCTCTTCAATAAACCGCTGCACCGCCGCGAACAGTTTGGGCGTGATCTCCCGGTATGTCAGCTTCTCGGGGAGGCCGCTGAACCAGCAGACCTCCTCCATCTCGCTCTCCGGCATCGGGTCCAGCCGCTCAACCTCCGCGAGGAAGACAATCCCGTAGCGCTTCACGCCGCTGCGGTCCGCCCAATAGCCGCAGACCGGCGTCATCTGCGCCACCGCGCCGGATTCCTCGTACAGCTCGCGCCGGGCGGCCTCCAGCGGCGTCTCGCCCGGTTCCACATGTCCACCCTGCGTCTCCCAGGTTTTGCGCCCCTTCTGGCGGCTGAACAGCCAGCCGTCCTGGTAGCGCGTGAGCGACACGACAAACTCGCAGTTCGTCACCGCGCTGACATCGCAAATCTCACAGTGCATTGCTCGCCCCATCCAGTTCCGCGATCACATGCCCTACCGCGCGCTGCACCGATCCCGCCTCAAACGGGTTTGCAAGCTTCCCAAGCGAAAGCAGCCCGAAGTACGAGCGGCTGCCGCCCGCCTTGCACAGCGCCAGGTAGTCCACCCAGGCGGCTTCTCTGCTTTCCTTCATGCGGCCATATAGCTCAAAGGCGCTCACCTGTGCCAGCGCGTAGTCAACATAATAGAAAGGATTGAGGAAAATATGCTGCTTTTGCATCCAGAAGCCACCTTCCTCTAGGAACGCAAGGCCGTCGTAATCGCGCCAGGGCATGTACGCTTTCTCGATCCCGCGCCAGACTGTGCGGCGCTCGGCGGCGGTCATGTCCGGCTTTTCGTAGATGCGGCACTGGAACTCGTCCACAGCCACCAGGTATGGGATGCTCATCAGCGCTTCGCTCAGGTGCGTGAACTTGGCCTTCCTCACGTTTTCCTTGCCGAAGAACAGCTCCATCCACGGGTAGGCAAAGTGCTCCATCGTCATGGAGTGAATCTCGGCCGCCTCGGCGGTGGTGAAGTAATAGTCGGAAAGCGGCTGCTCGCGCGACGCGGTGTACGCGGCGAAAGCGTGGCCCGCCTCATGCGTCAGCACGCCAAAGTCCGCCGCCGTGCCGTTGAAGTTGGAGAAGATGAACGGCGCCTTGACATCGAACAGTGCCGTGCAATAGCCACCCAGGTGCTTGCCCGGCCGTGTGCCCAGATCAAACAGATCGTGCTCGATCATGAAATCAAAGAACTCGCCGGTTTCTTTGCTCATCGCCCGGTACATGGTCCGCGCCGCCTCGATCAAATCAGCCTCGCTGCCCACCGGGTCGGCGTTTCCATCCGGGAACATGTAGCTTTCATCATAGTAGCGCAGCTTGTCCACACCGATGCGCGCCGCCTGCGCCTGCCGGTAGCGCGCCACGGCGGGGACGATAACCTCCAGCACCTGCGCGCGGAACGCCGCCGCATCCGCCGCCGTATAGTCGGTGCGGCCCATGTTGGCATACGCCAGCTCCGTATAGCTTGCAAAGCCGAGCTTCTCCGCCATACGCAGGCGTACAGCGATCAGCTTGCCATAAAACTCGTCCAACTGCGCGGAAACGCCCTCATACAGCCCCGCCCAGACCTCCAGTGCCGCACGCCGCACGGCGCGGTCGGGGTTCTCCATGCTCTTGAGCAGCCCATAGAAGTTGACCGACTCTCCCATGAAGTCCGTTTGGCACCCTGCCACGGTATCCTTGTACGCCTCGCACAGCTCGCTCTCGGCAATCAGGTCCTCCACAATCGCCTCGTCCTGCGTCTTGATCTGCAGTTCCAGCTTCTTCAGCCCGTACTCACCGTACTCCGCCTCAAACTCCGCGCGGAACGGGGACTTCAGCACCGCTTCCGACGCCCGCTTCTGCAGCGGTGAAAATCTGGCGCCTTCGGCATTGAGGAACTCCATCTCCGCCGTGTAGAACGCATCGCGCGTATCCATGGTGTTCCGGATTTGGGCAATGGTGATCACCCCAGAGAACCGGATGAGAATTCCATCCAGCGCCAGGTACGCCTCCCGCGCCGCCGGGTAATCGCTAGCCGCTTCCAGCTTCTCGGTCCACGCCACATATTCCGCGCGGATTGCCTCCACATCCGGGCGCTGGTAGGGCAACTCATGAAATTTCCACACGTTCATATCCTCACTTTGCGTCTATTTACTGTACTCCATATTACGGCATCGCGCGGTAATGCGCAAGCAGCTCTTGCACCAGCGCATCGCGGTTTTCCTCAGTCACGGTCATCACCCGCACCTTGGGGTGCGCGTGAATCGCCTCTGTCCAGCCGCCCGCATCCTGGCGCACCACGCCGAGCACCGGCGTATCGCCGTCCAGCGTGCGCAGCACCTCCGCCTGAAACTCCCGCGCATCCCGCTCCAGCCGACCGCACTCATCCATCACGATCAGCTCCGCGCCGACCCCCGCGCGCCGGAGCCGCCCGCCGCCCAGCGCGTCAAACCTGTCTGCGTATGCCGCTGGACGGCCATCCACAAACCGCACGACCACGCAGCCCTCATCCGCCTCGCGCGGCTCCAAAATGCCGCGCAGGTACAGCGCTTTATCCGGCAGGCTCCGGTCTCCCACAAAGAATGTTTGGTATCCATCCACGCGGCAGTCCAACGCCGCGATCACCCGCCGCACCAGCGTGCTCTTGCCCACTTGCAGCGCCCCCGTCAGAAAAACATGCATGTAAACCTCTCGCGCAAAACCGCTGAATCCTTTATGTTTTCAAACGACATTGTACAATATCCGCCGGAGCCTGACAAGCGCAGCCTCATATCAAAAAGATATCCCGCCCAAATAACCATTTTCTGTAAAAATAGTTTTGACATTGCATTACCTTGTAACTATAATAGGCGTATCTATGTCTTTTTGTTTTTATCAAAATCCACGCTTAGGGGGAACAAGGTCTTGACCGTCCTGTATTTTACGTCTACCGGCAACTGCCTGTATGTCGCCAAGCGCATTGGCGGCACCCTTTTGTCCATCCCACAACTGCTCAAGAACGGACCTTTGACGGTGCAGGACGATGTCCTGGGCCTTGTCATTCCGTGCTATGCGCTGGGCATCCCGGGCATTGTGCGGCGCTTTCTCTCGCAGGCAACGCTTTCGGCCGGTTATACTTTTGCAATCATTACTTATGGAAGCAAATCCGGCGCGGCCGCGCGCGATCTGCAGAAGGCCGCCGCAGCTTCCGGCCTCACGTTCGACTACATTAGCTATCTGCAGATGGTGGATAACTACCTCCCGGCCTTCAAAATGGAGAGCGAGGTTGCCGGACTGCCGACGAAGGGTACCGAGGCCGCGCTGGAGCGGATTTTGATCGACCTTTCGGGGCATACCAAGCAGCTGCCCACGATCACCGGCGCGGACCGGATGCTTTCCTCAGCATTCCAAAAGGGATTCTGGACCCTCAACAACGGCAGCAAGGGCAAAACCTATCGCATCGATGACCGCTGCACCCGCTGCGGCATCTGCGCCAAGGTATGCCCTACCGGTAACATTGTTGTCAACGCGGCCGTGGACTTTGGTGACCGCTGCGAGGTCTGCCTCGCCTGTGTGCACGCCTGCCCCACCAATGCGCTGCACATGGAAAAGGAAAAAGGCGCCGCGCGCTTCCGGAACCCGAATGTTACGCTGCAGGAGATTGTTGAGGCGAACATGCAGTGATGGGGAGACGCCAGGGGGACTTTGTCCCCCTGGACCCCCTACCAAAGGGCACTGCCCTTTGGAAACCCGACTCTGCTCACGCAGGGGTTGCTCTCTTCCCGCATGGTAACATAGTGCTAGGGACACAATAATATGTAGTTTTAGCAAAGCGGAGCTGCACATGCACAAACATTCTTTGCCTCTCCCGTATCTGGACCGGGTCAAGGCTTCCATCGCGGACTGCTCTACCGATTTCATCGGCATTGCGGATACAGATGGCAGGCTGATTTACCTAAACCCCGCTGCCTACCGGCTGATGGGCTATGGGGATGATGAGCGCCCGGTTTTTGATACCATCGCCGATGTGCACGCCAACGACTTTGACAAGTTCGCGCTGGAGGTTATTCAGCCTGCCGTTTTTCAGGATGGGTTCTGGTCCGGCACGGGCTATCTCCGTCACCGCGATGGGCACGCCATTACCGTCGCCCAGCAGGTGTTCCCGGTTCTAGGGCCGGACGGCGCCGCGTATGGCACCGCCGCGGTCATGAAGGATATCACAGCTGCGCTGCGCAAGGATGAGCAAATCCGCAAGAACAACGCCCTCTTCCAGCGGATCATGGACTCCGCGGGCATCGGCATGGTACTCATCAATATGGAAACTAATACCATTGAAATGGTCAACAAGTTTGCCGAGGAAATGCTGCAGCTTCCCGCCTGTGATATCCTGCATCACAAATGCTACGATATTCTCTGCCACCGCAGCCCCGAACTATGCCCACACATCAACGAAAAGGACAAGCCGTCCATCGTCGCTGAGCGCTTCATCGAGCGCCCGGATGGCACTGCGCTGCCCATTATCAAGACCGGCACATGGATTCGCTTTGACGACAAGGAGTATCTGCTGGATACCTTTGTGGACATCACCATCCAGAAGGACCTGGAGAAGAATCTCTTTGACGCGAAGCTTTCCGCCGAGGCGGCCAACCGTTCCAAGAGCGAGTTTCTCTCCCGCATGAGCCACGAAATGCGCACGCCTCTCAATGCCATCATCGGCATGACGCAGATTGCCGGCCGCACCGACAGTGAGGAGCGCCTGCGCGACGCGATTAAAACCATTGGCGTTTCGTCCCAGCACCTGCTCTCGCTGATCAACGACGTGCTGGACATGTCCAAGATCGAGGAGGGCAAGCTGGATCTGATGCCCGAACCGTTTTCGCTTTCGGCCATGGTGCAGAAAATGGCGACGCTGATCGCTTCCAAGGCCGAGGAGAAAAAGCAGCGCTACCTGGCGCTGCTCGACGCGAGCATTCCTGACCGGCTGGTCGGCGATGCGATGCGCCTCTCGCAGGTGCTCCTCAACTTCCTCTCCAATGCCGTCAAGTTCACCCCCGATGGCGGCGAAGTGACGCTGCGCATCGAAAAGAGGGCGCAGACGGAGCAGGACATTGCGCTGTTCTTCTCGGTTGCCGATACCGGCATCGGTATCACACAGGAACAGCTAGCCCGCCTTTTCGCGCCGTTCTCGCAGGCCGATGGCACCATCTCCGCGCGCTTTGGCGGCACGGGGCTGGGGCTGGTGATCAGCCGCCGTATCGTGCAGATGATGGGGGCTGACATCGCTGTTTCGTCGGTATATGGTCAGGGTTCCACCTTTTCGTTCACCGTCACGCTGCCGCTGGCAGGCGCTTCCGCAGTTGCGGAAGACACGCCGGATTTCGGCGACATTGCGGGCCTCTTTGCCGGCAAACGCGCGCTGCTCGTCGACGATGTGGAGATCAACCGCCTGATTGCGATTGAGCTGCTTCAGGAGACAGGCCTCGCGATGGATCAGGCCACGGACGGCCAGCAGGCCGTGGATATGGTGACAAGCACCCCCTACGATCTGGTGTTTATGGATGTGCAGATGCCGGTGATGGACGGCTATGCGGCCACGCGCGCCATTCGCGCGCTGCCGCCGCCTGCCCAGGGCACGCCGATCATCGCGATGAGCGCCAATGTGTTTAAGGAAGACATCCAGGCAAGCCTTGCCGCCGGGATGAATGGGCATGTCGGCAAGCCGATCGACCTGGATACGATGCTGACCGCCGCCGCGAAGCATCTGCTTTCCAGAAGCGCCGAACCTGCACCCGCGCCGGAACCCAAAAAAGCCGTCACGCTTCGCCCGGGTTATGCCGATGAAGAATCCGACGTAGGCCTGATGCGCCTGACCGAGGCGCTGGAAGCCCTTGGCGGCGACGAAAGCAAGCTGGCCGCCGAGCTGGATGCCTTTCTATCCGATACCACCTACCAAAGCCTTTGCGCAGCGATGGGTACCGGTAACCTTGCCGCTGCCGAGGAGCATGCTGCCGCGCTGTTTGACAGAGCCTGCACGCTGCACCTGTCTGCACTGTCCTCCTACGCGGGCAACGTGCTGGAGTGCCTGCGCCTTGGGGATGGCAAGTACGCCGAAATGTACCTAGCCGACCTCAGCGCCTGCTACCAACCCACCCGTGAGGCGATCGAGCGTATTCTGGACCGCTGACGCGCATAAAAGAAAGCACAAAAAAATCCCGCCGGTTCACGGCGGGACTTCTTCTCTGATCAATACTTGCGCTTACGGGCGGCTTCCGCCTTCTTCTTGCGCTTTACGCTGGGCTTTTCGTAATGTTCGCGTTTCCTAACCTCAGCTAGAACACCAGCGCGGGCGCACTGGCGCTTGAATCTTCTCAGAGCGCTTTCCAGGGATTCGTTTTCCCTAATACGGACTTCTGACACTTACTATCCCTCCCCTCCGCTCATCTCCCCGCTGACTCCAGCGGACACGCGAGTTATTATAGCGCGTTTACGGATGTGCGTCAACCTATTATCACAGAAATTTCCATCGAGTTCACAATTGTTCACACCATTTCGCCGGAAAGCTGCCTGCCTCCCAGTAGATGGACATGCAAATGCTGGACAGACTGACAAGCATCCGCCCCGCAGTTGGATACGATGCGAAAACCGCTGCCTGCGATGCCCAGCTGCTGGGCAACACTGGCGGCTGTGCGCATCAAATGCGCGAGCAGCTCGTCCTCCATTTCGCGTGCCTCCAGCAGGTTCGCGGCATGCCGCTTGGGAATGATGAGCACATGCACGGGCGCTTGCGGCGCGAGGTCGTGAAACGCGATTACACGCTCATCCTCATACACCTTCTTCGCCGGGATTTCACCCCTGGCAATTTTGCAGAAGATGCATTCTTCCAAATCGATTTCACCTCTTTCCGTGGAAAACGCTCCCAACCAATTAACGTAGATTGTACCCGGATTCTTCCCCCGGTACTACCTATTGCGTAAACTTTCCATGTCTGGCGCGAAGCTTCGCCGCACCGTCTGTTCGCCCAGTTTTTTCCAGGTGCGCGAGATAGCCTTCCAGCCTGCCACGGGTGTGATACGGCCCACCCTCGCGCAGCACCGTCCACATTGGGTCCACGTCGCTGCCGGATCGCAGCATTGCCGCCTCCTGCCAGTCCAGAATGATCTTTGCGCCCCGCGCGCAGATATCCGGGTAAGCCCCTTTCACATCGCGCGTCTCATACGGGTCTTCGCGCAAATTGAAAAGCATTTCTGAATCAAACAGATGGAACCCATCGTGCAGCGTACGGATGTACAGCCAGTCGCCAAACCGCGCTGCGCGCTGGCAGACGTGCGCCATCTGCGAGATGACCAGGCTCTCCCGGCCGCAGGGTTTCCCATGCAGCACCGCCGGAGCAAAGGACTGACCGTCCCACCTGTCCGCTGCGGGCACGCCCAGCAGCTCCGCCATCGTCGGCGCAAGGTCCAGCTGATAATGAAGCCCATCATCCACCGCGCCCGCCTGGCCACCTGGCCATTTGAACAGCAGCGGAATGTGGCAGGTCGGTTCGTCCGCCGTGCCGTGCTCGCCCCAGATGCCCATCTCCCCCATATTCTCCCCATGGTCGGACGTGACAATCACCGCGAGGTCGTCGTACACGCCCTGCGCCCGCAGCATGTCCAGCACCTGGCCGAGCAGGCTATCGGCGTAATGAATGCCCATGTCGTATCCGTCGATCATGCGGCGCAGCTCGCCATGGCTGCGGATCGCGCCGGGGTGCTTGGGGTAACGCGGGCTTTCGCTATCGTCATACATGCTGATCTCATTGACGCCGTGCGGGCCTACCATTTTTTGCTGCTCTTCGAAAATCTCCGGGGTAACCCAGGTGGGCAGCTCGTCCCCCTCAAACGGGTTTTTGTAGTCCGCGGGCGTGCGGTACGGCGTGTGCGGGTCCCACAGATGCAGGTGCAGGTACCAGTTGTCGCGCGCACCGTTGCGGCGCACCCAATCCAGTGCCACAGGCAGCACTTCTTCGCCCGATTCCATGCCCCGCCCGCCAACATTGTATGTTTCATTAAATCCAGCCGTGTACCACAGCGACGAATGCCGCTCGGCAAACGTGCTGATGGACGCGGTATGCAGCCCCGCGCGGCGGAAGATATAGTTGAAGTTATCGGCGTCCTGCACATCGGTGAAATTGCGCTCTGCGCCGAGCAGCCGCCGGTCGGCAGCGGTGCCGCCATGGCCCACAGCGCCGTTTCGGATGCCGAACATGCCGGTGATCAGCGCCGCCCGGGATGGCAGACACGGCGCATCCGAGCAGTACACGCGGTCAAACCGCACGCCTTCTCCGGCGATGCGGTCCAGGTTGGGCGTCGTCTCTCTCTGGTACCCGTAGCAGCTCATATGGTCGGGACGCAGGGTATCGATGTCGATGTACAGAATGCGCATGGTCGCCCTCCTTTGTGTTATTCGTGATAGACTTCTAAAACATCGTATACGCTTTGAGGCTCTCCGTCAATGCCTCAATGTATGCGCGCCCCTGTGCGTCCTCCCAGATGATCGCCATCGCCGCGCGGACAGCCGCGACAAACTCGCGCGACAGCCCATCCTTACCATGGCCCATCAGCAGGCACACCGCCCACGCGCGCACGTCCATCTCCGCCGTCACGCCGTTTTCTGATGCCAGCGGCGTCATCGGAAAAATGCGGCACGCCAGCGGGCGGTTCTCGCGCGGGCAGGTCCCATTGCAGGTGAGGAACGCAAGCTGCTTGTCCCCTGCTAAAAAGCCGCTATCGGTAATCTCCGCCCAGTCCGGCACAGGATCATACAGCGCCTCCTCGCCCGGGAAGAGCAGCATGCCGCCCCGCCCATCGGCGTCCGGCTGGCAGCATGCAGCCCCACAGAGCCGCCCGCAATCGCGCTTCAGCGGCGTAATATCCACAAGCAGCGCCCTAGCCGCCAAAATCCGCTCCCCCTGTGTCATTGCAGTTCATTGCCTCCTGATGTATAATGATCCCAACAAAGGGAGGTGTTCTCATGCGGCTTCGGCTGACGCCGTGCGATGCGGAGCTTCATACCGGCGCCGGAGAAGGGGGCACGCTGATGCTCGGCTCGCTCGCGGAGAAGCGGGAGGCGCTTCTTTCGCGCTTTGCCGGGCAGGTGCAAACCATTTATCTCGACCCGCCGTTTAACACCGGCAAAGAATTCTTCCTCCGCCAGCGCTGTGGCACCGATGGATGGACCACCGGCAGGCCCATGCTGACGCTTCCCGCCTACTCCGACCGCTGGCCCAGCGATGCCGATTTCCTGGCCATGCTGCGCGAGGCGGTCGAACTATCCCACGCGCTGCTGTGCGACGAGGGATCGATCTTCCTGCACATCGACGCGCGGATGCACGCGCACCTGCGCCTGATGATGGACGACGTCTTCGGCGAGCGCAACTTCGTCAACGAGATCATCTGGGCCTACCAGACCGGCGGCCGTTCTACCGCGCATTTCAGCCGCAAGCATGACATCATCCTGTTCTACCGCAAGACCCCCGCCGCGTACTTTAACATCCAGGCGGTGGGCGTCCCGCGCACCGGCGCACGCAAGAACCACATGCGGCGCGCGGTGGACGAGCGTGGGCGTACATACCGTTCCATTATATCATACGGCAAGGAATACCGCTATTACGACGACGACCCCGTCTACCCCGGCGACGTGTGGGACGACGTATCTCATCTGCAACAGAAAGACCCGCAGCGCACCGGATACGACAACCAAAAGCCGCTGAAGCTGCTGGAACGAATCATCCTCTGCTCCTCCCGCCCGGGTGATCTGGTCTGCGACCTGTTCGCCGGATCGGGCACAACGGCCGTGGCCGCCGCGAAGCACGGGCGGCGGTTCCTCGCGCTGGATACGGCGGAAACCGCGCTGGCCATCGCGCGCAAGCGGCTGCTGGGCTGCGCGATGCGCATTGAGGCGCCGTGCGGCTTGGGCGCGCCGGAGCTTTCGGCGAGCATTTCGCCGGGCCTGGGCCTGGCTGAGGTACGGCTCTCCACCTATCAGCTGGAGGAAGGCCTATGCGGCCTCCCGCTGCCGGATATCCAGGCGGTGGACCAGCTCTCCGCCGGATACCTGCGCGGCGGTGTGTTCCATGCGATGGACAACCTCGCCCGCACGAAGGCCACCCCAGCGCTGCGCGAATGGCTGGAGATCCCAGTGCTAGAGGGCAGCCCCGCGCTGCTGACGGTGGACGTACTCGGGCGCAAAATGGCGCATGTCATGGAGGACTTGACCGATGGCGAATAAATACAGCTTCTACCAGCTGCGCATGGCGAGCCAGCAACACGTGATGGCATCGCTCTATACCGACCAAAATGATCCCGATGCATTCTGCGCCGGGTATGTGGAGGCAGTCACGCCCCGGCATGTGCTGCTCTGGTCGGTAACTGCCTGGGGCCAGTTTGATGGCTGGTGCCTGCAGCGCACCGAGGACGTATTGCAGGTCTTCATGGGCGATGATTATGAAATCCGCCTGCAAATGCTGCTGGAAATGGAAGGCACACCCTATGCCCCGCTGCTGGACCCGCCAGCTGGACCCGACGACGATCTGCTGCGCGCCATGCTGGAATACGCTCGCGAGCATGGCGATCTGGTCAGCATCATGACCGCCGAGGATACCTACACCGGCCGCGTCACGCACCTCAACGACCTGCGCGCGTCAATGGAAGTGCTTGATTTCTTCGGCGCGCCGGACGGCGTGCGCCAGTTCCCGCTGCGGGAAATGCAGGTGGTCACGCTCGGCACCCAGGAGGAAAAGATGTACCTGCGGCTCAGCACGGACAGGTTGAAGCTGCTGTAAATAATACGATTATTCATTTCGGAGGTACCCGTGGCAAATACCACCAGGCCCAACCTGTTGTTTCTGCTGTTTGATCACCAGCTGTATTACCGACACGGATGGGATGGCGGCCCCGTGATTCAGCGGCCGTCCTTTGACCGGCTGTGCCGGGATGGCGTGCTATTTGAACAGGCGTACTCAGTATGCCCGCTGTGCGGTCCTGCGCGTCGGTCAATGCTGACGGGCCTTCTCCCCAGCGTGCACGGCGAAACGCGAAACGACCGCGAGATGCCCTGGCAGACGGACGCATATCTGGATATCCTCGCCCGCAGCGGCTACCAGTGCAGCTACTTTGGCAAGTGGCATGCCGGGCCGGGCACTGCGTTTGACCACGGCTGCGACGGGATGAACTACCCGTCCTATAACAACCCCTACACCAAACCGGAATACCGGGCGTATCTGGACGAGATGGGCCTGCCCTTCCCAGAAGTGGAGGTTGAGCAGGTTTTCTGGGGTGATGCCAAGCCCGGCGACACATATCGCCAGCTGGGCAACTGGTGCAACGAGCACTATTCCGGCATCCTCAAGACGCCCAAGGAGACGCACGAAGCCTACTTTCTCGCCCATCTGGCGTGCGAAAGGCTTCGGGTCATCGCCGCCGGAAACCAGGACACCCCGTTCCACCTGCGCGTGGACTTCTGGGGACCGCACCAGCCGTACTTCCCTTCGCAGGATTTCGCTGACCTATACAACCCGGCGGACATCCCGGTCTACGGCAACTTTGCCGACGACCTGTCCACCAAGCCCGCCGTGTACAGAACCGAAGGCAACCTGCATATCAGCGAGAACACGCAGCTGATCACGCCGAACCCGCTTCCCTGGCCGGTGTGGCAGCAGGTGCTTGCCCGTGCCTACGCGCAGCAGACGCTGTGCGACGCCGCGGCCGGGATGATCCTGGACACGCTACGGGAGACCGGACTGGATCAAAACACGCTGATCGTCTGGACAGCTGACCACGGCGACGCGCTGGCGTGCCATGGAGGTCACTTTGACAAACGCTCCTATATGCCCGAGGAGGTGCTGCGCGTACCGATGCTGCTCTCCTGGCCGGGCAAACTGCCGGGCGGCGCAAAGAGCACGCGTATCGCCAGCAACCTGGATGTGCCCACCACGCTGCTGAACGCGGCAGGCCTGCAATTCGAAACCCCCGTACAAGGCAGAAACCTGTTGAAAGCCGCCGATCCATCCGCCCCGTGGGATAACTGCACCGTCTGCCAGACCCACGGCCATGGCGAGAACGTCATCGGCCGGGCGCTGATCACAGGGCACACAAAGTACATACACACCGCAGGCCAGCTGCCCGAGTTGTATGACCTGAGTACCGACCCCTATGAACTAACCAACCTCGCCCTGTCACCAGAGTTCGACGCCCTGCGCCAGGAAATGCACGAAAAGCTCATCGTCTACTGTCGCAAAACTCAGGATCTTGAGTTCCTAACCGCAATAGAAGCATAAAAGAAATCCCGCCCGCAGGCGAGATTGGGAGTCCAGAGGGGCAATGCCCCTTTGGCAGGGGTCAAGGGGACAGCGTCCCCTTGCGTTCCCCTCCCCGTCGTCCCCTACTCCACCGCCCACTGTGCCTTGTCCACCACGGGCTTGATCCACTTGCGGCTTCTGAGGCGGCGGACGCATAGCACGGCCTTGATCCAGTCTTCAAAGATCACCATCAGTATATAGACGAGCAAAAAGTCCAGCTTTAGCACAAGGCCAGCGATGATTGTCACCGGCAGCGCCAGCATCCATACGGAGAAGATGTCGTAGAGCATGCCCGTGAGCGTGTCGCCTCCTGGGCGGAAGATGCCGCAGATGGTGATGAACGGGATGTTGCGGATGGGCATTTCTATCGCGTAGATCAACAGGATCGATTTGGCGAGGCTGGCTACCTCGGGCGATACGTCGAACAGACGCAGGAAGAGGCCGCGCGAGAGGATCATCACTGCGCTGAGGACGACCGTCGCCGTCGGCATGACGATCGTAAAGCGGTTGGCGTAGCGGACCGATTCTTCCACGCGCCCCGCGCCAATCTCGCGCCCCACCAGCACCGCGCATGCGTGACACAGACCCACGTAGAACGCGAAGAAGACCGACTCGATCGTGCGGAAAATTGTCAGCGCCGCGTACTGCACTGTGCCCATGTGGCCGAACACCATGTTGTAGCCCATCGTGCCCAGCGCCCACAGGCCTTCGTTGGCCAGTACCGGCAGCGATACGCGGACGAACTTCTTCACAAACGCACGATCAAACGAGAGTAGTTCCCGTAGCGGGCAGATCAGCAGGTTGCGGCGTTTGAGTGAGACGATGAACAGCAGAATCGGCGTCGACCACGCGGATATCACCGTCGCCAGCGCCGCGCCGGGCACCCCCAGTTGAGGCATGCCCAACTTTCCGAAAATCAGGCCGTAGTTCAGCACCGTGTTCAGCAGCACACCCAGAATGCTCGCGTATAGCGGCAGCTTTACCTCTTCGGTGGAGCGCAGCACCGTGCTGAATATCTGCGTAAACGCCAGCGCCAGATAGCTGAACCCCGCGATGCGCAGATAGCTCACGCCCGTCTGGATCACTTCCGGGTCGGTGGTGAACAGCCGCATCACGATTTGTGGGAACAGCACGGCCACCAGCAGCATGATCACGGCGACTGCGACGCAGCAGACAGAAACGATCCCATACGCGCGCCGGATGCCCTTGAAATCCTTCGCGCCCCAGTACTGCGACAGGAAAACCGCCGCGCCGGAGGAGACACCGTAGAAAAAGATATGCATCAGCCACACCCATTGCCCGGCCATGCCCACCGAGGCCACGGCGATATCGCCCAACTGCCCCAGCATCAGCGTATCGACCAGCCCAAACGAGCTGCCCAGCAAGTTCTGCATGGCAATAGGAAAGCCCAGCCGTATGGCGGGCTTCCAGAATGTCGCGTCACCCAATTGGTTCTTGATCACGGATCGCGTGTCCTCACCTTCTGTATGTTGACATGCTCTGCAAGGTCATTCACCAACGTAGCGCTGTCCAGCTTTCTTGGAATATCCAACGTGTATACGTTAGTATATATGTTCCCACCATCCGTGTTTTCCTCCACGCGAAAGTCCACGTTGTGCACCCGGATATGGTGAGAGCTCAAGTATTCATTGAGGAATGACAGCGTTTCCTTTCGGTGAAGGAAACTAACTTCAACAATCTTATAGAAATGGCCGACCACAAGCCGCTTGATCAGCGTCAGCACCACCAGCGTGCAGCCCGCGCCAATGAGCGCCAGGCCGTACAGCCCCATGCCCGCCGCAATGCCGACGCACGCGACCGCCCACAGCGACGCCGCAGTCGTCAGCCCCGCAATGTTGCGCTTGGTGGTAATGATCGTACCCGCGCCCAGAAAGCCAATGCCGCTGACTACCTGCGCGCTGAGGCGGCCCAGTGTCACCGTAACGCCCCTTGCACCTTCCATAGTGGCCTGCGACACCTGCCCGGCAATCATGCAATCGATCAGCGCCACGATCGCCGCGCCGACACACACCAGAATGTGCGTGCGAAGGCCCGCCGGGTGCCGCCGCGTCTCCCGCTCGTACCCAATCACCCCACCCGCGAGAATCGCAAGGCATAAACGGCCCGCAATATCCAGGTAGTTCATATCCAACATCACAGCCGCATCCCCGCCTTTCTTGCCCTAACAGTAAATCATACTTTCGGGAGCAAGTCAATATACGGGGAACGCCAGGGGGAGCGCTGCTCCCCCTGGCCCCCCTCGCGAAGGGCTTTGCCCTTTCGAAACCCATGTTCGCTCACGCGAGGGCTAGGACTAATTTTTACGTCAAAGCAAAAACCCAACCCCTGCGTGAGCAGTGTTGGGTTTCCAAAGGGCAATGCCCTTTGGCGAGGGGTCCAGGGGAGCAACGCTCCCCTGGCGTCTCTCTCTACACCTTCGCCTTACAAATCGTCCGCGTCCTGCACCGGCTCACTGCCGTCCTGTGCCGTGCCAGTGTAGCTGCCGTCCACATCGCTGTTGTCCATTTGGGATATCCACTTGAGCAGGTTCATGCGCCGGTTGCGCTCGTCCGGTTGCTTTTTTTCCGTCATTATACACCCCTCCTTGTAGGTAGTTTGCCGTTTCGGCTTGCGATTATCCGCGCGTCAGGCTATACTAGGCGTAACGAAAACATATTGCAGCGACATATAAAAGGAGGGACTTTGATGCCATCTGACCTTGACATCGCGCGCCTGGCGCAGCCCTTGCCGATTGGCGACATCGCGGCCCGTGCAGGGCTTTTTCCGGATACATGGGCGGCCTACGGGCGCGGAAAAGCAAAGGTGGACGCGGCGGCCTACGAGGCGCTGCCGCTGAAGGCCAAGCTGGTGCTGGTGACGGCGATCACCCCCACGCCTGCGGGCGAGGGCAAGACAACTGTCAGCGTCGGCCTTGCGGATGCGCTGTCGCGTTTGGGGCAAAAGACCATGCTGGCACTGCGGGAACCGTCGCTGGGTCCGGTCTTCGGCGTGAAGGGCGGCGCGGCGGGCGGCGGGCACGCACAGGTTATTCCGATGGAGGACATCAACCTGCACTTTACCGGTGACCTGCACGCCATCACGACGGCCAACAACCTGCTGGCCGCGATGGTGGACAACCACATCATGCAGGGCAACGTGCTGGATATTGACCCCCGACAGGTGCTGTGGCGGCGCTGCATGGACATGAATGACCGGCAGCTGCGCTCAATCGTCTCGGGCCTGGGCGGCAAGTCCAACGGCATGCCGCGCGAGGATGGCTTTGACATCACCGCCGCGAGCGAGGTAATGGCTGTTTTCTGCCTCGCCAGCAGCATGGCCGACCTGCGCGAGCGGCTGGGCCGCATCCTGGTCGCGCGCGATATGCGTGGGCAGCCGGTCTACGCTGGCCAGCTAAACGCGCCCGGCGCGCTGGCCGCGCTGCTGCGCGATGCGATGCAGCCCAACCTCGTGCAGACGCTGGAGCATACGCCCGCGTTGGTACACGGCGGCCCGTTTGCCAACATCGCCCACGGCTGCAACAGCGTGACGGCCACCAAGCTGGCGATGCGCCTTGCCGATATCGTCGTCACCGAGGCGGGTTTCGGCGCGGACCTGGGCGCGGAAAAGTTCATTGATATCAAGTGCCGCACGGCGGGCATTCAGCCCAGTGCCGTTGTGGTCGTGGCGACGATCCGCGCACTAAAGATGCACGGCGGCGTGCCCAAGGATAAGCTTGCCACCGAAAACCTGGACGCGCTGCGCGCTGGGTTGCCCAACCTACTGCGCCACCTGCGCAACATCCGCGAAGTATGGGGCTTGCCCGCGACGGTCGCGGTCAACCGCTTCAGCGCCGATACGCAGGCTGAGATCGACCTGGTGCTCGCGGCGGTGGGAGAGGCAGGCGCGAAGGCCGCGCTGTGCGACGTATGGGCCAAGGGCGGCGAAGGCGGCGAGGAAGTCGCCCGCGCAGTGCTCAGCAGCCTGGAGACGCCGGCCGAGTGCCGCTTCACCTACGCAGACGACATCCCGCTCAAGGACAAAATCCAGACCGTCTGCCGCCGCATCTACGGCGCGAAGGGCGTGGAGTGGGGTCGCGGCGTGCTTACGCAGCTAAAGCTGCTGGAGGATGAAGGCTGCCGCAGCATGCCCGTGTGCATCGCCAAGACGCAGTATTCCTTCAGCGACAACCCCAAGCGTGTCGGCGCCCCGGAAGATTTCACCATTACCATTCGCAGCGTGCGCCTTTCCCGCGGCGCGGGGTTTGTTGTGGCATTTGCCGGAGACATCATCGCGATGCCCGGCCTGCCGCACAAACCCGCCGCCGATAGCATTGGCGTCACCGACGGCGGCGACATATTTGGGCTATTTTGATGGATAGTCAACATTTCGCGTATGTGCGCAAATACCTGACCGACCACGATGGCGACCGTGCGCACCGGCGTCCAGGCCAGATGTTCCGCACGCGCTCAAGTCACATCGCGCGGGTCGCCATGTGGCTGGAAAGGCTGCTTGCCCAGGGCCTGGTGGATGATCCCGAGCCGCTCCGGCTGGCCGTCACCTTCCATGATGTCGGCTATGCCCACAGCAAGGAAGAGCACGCACGTTACAGCGCGGATATTCTGCGCGCTTACGGCGATGCCAACGGCCTGCCCAAAGAACTGCTGGACCGCGCGGTATTCTTGGTCGCCGAGCACTCAAACAAGGATGACTGGCTGCCCCGCAAAGACGCCCCGCGCGATCTGATCCTGTTGATGGAAGCGGACCTTCTCGACGAAGAGGGCGCGATGGGCCTGGTGGTGGACTGTATGACGGCGGGCGCACTGGGCGCGGGGTATGAGGACGCGCTTGCGCAAATGCGGCGCTACGAACCTAAGCGCCTGGCGCACAACCCGATGGTCACCCCGCTGGCGCGGCAGTTCTGGGCCGAGAAGCAGGCATTGCTGCGCCTATTCCTCCATGCGTTTGCATTCGATCTAGGAGAGCCTGATGAAGCGTGAACAGACGGTTTCCAGCCTGTTGATCCTCCTGGTGTGCGTATTCTGGGGTCTGGGCAATCCGGTCATCAAGATCGGATCGGAAACCGTCCCGCCCTTCACGCTGATCGCCTTCCGGTTTATCATTGCCTTCGCGGTTTTCATGCTGTTCGCGGGTCGCCGGATCATTCAGCAGCTGCGCGTGATCCCGCTGGTGCCGTGCCTTTCGGTATGCCTGTTCATGGCGCTGGCGTTCATCTTCGGCAGCTTCGCGCTGACCTTCTCCAAGGCGACGACGATTGGTTTTCTGATGGGACTGGCGGTGATCTTCACGCCGCTGCTGGAGACGCTGCTGCTAAAAACCCGGTTTAACGCCCGCATCCTTCCCCTCATCGCGCTGGTATGCGTGGGGATGTATCTGCTCTGCGGCGGTGACGGCGCGTTTGTGTTCGGACTGGGCGAGGTGCTGGCCGTGCTGTGCTCCATCTGCTACGCGATGATGCTGACGCTGAGCGAAAAGCACATGGCGGGCATGGACCCGATCACCGTCTCCGCCATGCAGTGCGCCGTCGCCGGGGTGCTGGGCGCAGTGTGTGCCTTGATCTTTGACGGCATGTACGATTTCTCGCGCATGACCTGGACAGGCGCAGGCGCCGTGCTTTATATCGCGCTGGGCAGCACCAGCCTTGCCTGCCTTTTGCAGAACAAGGCAATGCGGCACATCCCCGCGACATTCGCGTCCATCGCGTTCTGCACAGAACCGGTCTTTACTGTGTTGTTTTCATATCTGCTGCTCGGCGAGACGATGACCGCGCAGGGGTTCATCGGCGCAGGGATCATCCTCGGCGGCATCATTCTAGCATCGCTGCAAAACAACGGGAGGGTTGCGCGTGAATCCCAGATCACTCATTGAATTCCTGTCGGTGCTAGAGCGTCTCAAGTGCAACACGCGCCATTCATGGACCAGCACCGGCCGACATGAAACAGTCGCGGCGCACAGCTGGCGGCTGGCAACCATCGCGCTGTTGCTGCGCGGCGAATTCCCGGACCTGGATATGAACCGTGTCATCGCCATGTGTCTCGTGCATGACTTCGGCGAAGCCGTCACCGGTGACATCCCCTCCTTCCTCAAGGGCGAAACGGACGAGCTTGCCGAAGCAGATGCCATCCAGGGCATGCTCTCTGCGCTGCCCGATGGCCTGCGCACGGAACTCACAGCGCTCTTCGCCGAGGTGGACGCGCTTGCGACACCTGAGGCGCGCCTGTTCAAGACGCTGGACAAACTCGAAGCCGTGTTGCAGCACAATGAAAGCCCCCTCTCCACCTGGCTGCCACTGGAGTATGACTTACAGCGCACATACGGCGCACCGGAAGCCGAGGCGTTCCCCTTCCTGAAGGCGCTTCGCGCCGAGATGCTTGCCGACACAGACCAAAAAATCTTAGGATAGCTATTTCTCAAAATAAATTTGCAAAGCATGCTTGACATCAAATGCAAAGCGTGCTATCCTTTTTCTGCAAAGCATGCATTGCAGAAAGGACTTGCTATGAAGACGAGAATTCCGGAACTGCGGAGGAAAAACAAGCTGTCTCAGGAAGAGCTGGCGCAGGCGGTGGGCGTCACCCGGCAGACGATCACGTCGCTGGAGGTGGGCAAGTACACGGCGTCGCTGGTGCTGGCCTACAAGATCGCCAAATACTTCGGGCTGTCCATCGAAGATGTTTTCGATTTCTCAGAGGAGGGAATGTGACATGGCGGAATATCGTGTAACCCTGGGCAAGCGGCGGATATGGATGATCATCTCCGGGCTTGTTGTGCTAACAATCGGCGTCATCCTGACTGTCGGCTTCTTTTCATCCGATAACGGTGGCGGCTTTACGGATGGCTTCTTCGATGGCATGCAGGTAGGCTGGCTTTTCGGGATGGCGGCTGTGATGGCCGGTATGACCGTGCGCTACTCCCGCGCGCTGCACAATGACGCGCTGCTGCAAAAATTCTACATCCAGGAGACGGACGAGCGCAACCGCATGATCCGCGACAAGATCGGCGGGCTGGGCATGAACCTGGCCATCGGCATGCTGGCGCTGGGCGCGCTGATCGCAGGAAGCTTTGACCGGACGGTGTTCATCACGCTGATGTGCGCCACGCTGGGCGTGCTGCTGCTGCGCATCGGGCTGAAACTCTACTTTTACCACAAATATTGACAAGTGCCGCAAAGTGGCGTACCCTATGCGCCATGAAAGCATTTGTGTATAAGATCATTCGTGTCCTGTTCGGTCTGTTTCTCTACTCGCTCGGTTCCTACTTGAGCATCCAGGCCAACATCGGCCTGGGCCCATGGGAGGCCTTTGGCGTCGGCATATCCGGTGTCACGGGCCTTTCCTATGGCGATGTAATCGTGTTGTCCGGCGTCTTTATCCTCGTGATCGATGTGCTGCTGAAGGAAAAGATCGGCGTAGCGACGGTCCTCAACACGTTGCTGATCGGCAAGTTCATCGACCTGCTGAACCTAATAGACCCCATTCCCAAGCTACAAAGCTTCGTGCCGGGCGTGCTGCTGCTCCTGCTGGGCCAGCTGATCATCTGCCTGGGCGTGTTCTTCTACGTGGGCCCGGGCCTGGGCGCCGGTCCCCGCGACTCGCTGATGGTGGCGCTGGGCAAGCGCCTGCCGCGCGTGCCGATCGGCGCGGTGCGCGGCATGGTTGAGGGCATGGCATTAGCGATTGGCTGGGCGATGGGCGCAAAGGTCGGCATAGGCACAATACTCTACGTGTTCGGCATCAGCTTTACCATGCAGGCAACGTTCAAGGTGCTAAAGTTCGATGTGAAGGCCGTGCGGCACGAAAACGCGCTGGCGACGGTGAGAGAGTTGGCACGATGATCTACCTCTATCATTACTACGAGCGCAAAACAGGCCCCTTTGTTAGCCTTTCCGGCCTGCCATTGGGCGAGGCGCAGCGACTCCAGGATCAGCTTAAAGCCGCAAACAAAACCTTTGCCGCGCAACGCAATGAAAGATATCTTGCACGCCGTCAATACCTGGAGCAGCTGGTTCGCTCCCGCTTCATCGAAAAAGGTGGGCAGCCCATACGGAGCACTCCACACTACATGGTAATCGGCGAATGCCCCTGGCTGGCCTCCTGGTACGAAGAAAGCGCCTACATCAAGGTCCCCATAACAGCATTCGACATGCAGACCGTATCTTTCACCTACGGCGACACGTTCCCCACCTTCAGTCCGCATGTGACGGATGGCCTGGAGTACCGCCAAATGGTCTACACCTATCCAGAAATACTGGACATCATCGATCGCTACGGCTTGCCGCAGGACTCCTTTCCTGTGCATGCCCCTATCTTCGCTCAGCCAGCCTACGTAGAGGCGCAAGTGTGGTCTGATGCCCTCATAAAAGATCTCTTGTTATAGCACAAAAGGGCAAGGAATCGTCGTGATCGGAACGCCAAGGATGGGCTTATCGAGATAAAAGAAAACCCAACCCCTGCGTGAGCAGTGTTGGGTTTCCAAAGGGCAAGGCCCTTTGGTAGGGGGTCCAGGGGGACAAAGTCCCCCTGGCGTCACTCCTCGTTCCCTTCGTCTCCCCCGTTCTCTTCCGCGCCCTCAACCACTTCTTCTTCGTCTTCCTCTTCCGGCTCGGCTATCGCTACCCCGACAACCTTCGCGCCCTCGGTGACGCGCATCAGGCGCACGCCCTGTGTGTTGCGCCCCAGCACGCTCACGCTGTCGACAGGCGTGCGGATGATCGTGCCGTCGTCGGTGATGAGCATCAGGTCCATGCCCGGCTGCACCAGCAGCTGCGCGGCCAGGTCGCCGGTTTTCTCGGTCAGGCGCATCGCCAGGATACCCTTGCCGGCGCGTCCCTGCATGCGGTACTCGTCAATCTCCGTGCGCTTTCCGTAGCCTTCCGTGGTGATGGACAGCACATGCGCGCCTTCCTCCACAATGCTCAGGCTGATGACGTTATCGTCGTCCGACAGGTCCACAGACTTGACACCCATGCTGGCGCGGCCCATGTTGCGGATGTCCGACTCGGCAAAGCGGATCGCCATGCCCCCGCGCGTACCCAGCAACAGCTCATCCTCGCCATTCGTCAGCACCACACCGATCAACTCGTCCTCGTCGCGCAGAATAATCGCGATCAGGCCAGCGCGGCGCAGGTTCCTAAACTCCTCCAGCGCCGTCTTCTTGATCAGACCGCCGCGCGTGGCCATAACAAGGTTATGCTCCGCCGCGTCCTCTGGGATCGGGATCATCGCGGTGACCTTCTCGCCGCCTTCCAGCTGCAACAGGTTCACAATCGCCGTGCCGCGCGCGGTGCGCCCGGCCTCCGGGATTTCATAGCACTTGATCATGTAGACGCGGCCACGGTTGGTGAAGAACATGATGTCGTCGTGCGTGGAAACGACGCGCAGCTGCTCGGCGTAGTCCTCGTCACGCGTGGTCATGCCTGCCACGCCACGCCCGCCGCGGTTCTGCGTGCGGTAGACGGCCTTCGCGCAGCGCTTCACATAGCCGAAGTGCGTCAGTGTGACAACCATATCCTGCTCCTGCACCAGATCGGCGGGGTCAATCTCGCCTTCCAGCGCGGTAAGCTCGGTGCGGCGCGGGTCGGCAAAGCGGCGGCGCACTTCCAGCGCCTCGGTCTTGATGATGTCCAGCACCATCCAATCGTTCGCCAGCACTTCGCGCAGGTGGGCGATCAGCGTGCGCAGCTCGCTGAGTTCTTCCATCAGCCGCTCGCGCTCCAGGCCGGTCAGTCGGGCCAGGCGCATATCCAGGATCGCCTGCGCCTGCCGCTCGGACAGCGCAAAGCGCTCCATCAGGCGGGGTTTCGCCTCGTTCGCGCTGCGGCTGGCGCGGATGATCGCCACGACCTCGTCGATATGGTCCAGCGCGATCAGCAAACCTTCCAAGATGTGCGCGCGCTGCTCCGCCTTGTCCAGCTCATACCGCGTGCGGCGGACGATCACGTCCTTCTGGTGCTCCAGGTAATGGTGGAGCACCTGCTTGAGCGTCAGACACTTCGGCTCGCTGTCCACCAGCGCCAGCATGATCACGCCGAACGTCTCCTGCAACTGCGTATGCTTGTACAGGTAGTTGAGCACGACGGCTGCGTTGACGTCCTTCTTCAGCTCAATGACGATGCGCATGCCCTGGCGGTCGCTCTCGTCACGGATATCGGACAGGCCCTCCAGCCGCTTCTCATGCACCAGCTCGGCGATCTTCTCAATCAACCGCGCCTTGTTGACCATATACGGAATTTCCGTCACCAGGATGCGGCTGCGGTTGGCGCTCATCGCCTCGATTTCGGTCCTGGCGCGCGTGATGATGCGGCCGCGCCCCGTGGTGTACGCCTCGTAGATGCCGTTCCGGCCCAGGATGATGCCGCCGGTCGGGAAATCCGGGCCCTTGATGTGCTCCATCAGGTCCGGGATCGTGCAATCCGGGTGGTCGATCAGGTGAATCAGCCCGTCGATGACCTCGCCCAGGTTATGCGGCGGGATGTTGGTCGCCATGCCCACAGCGATGCCGCTGGAGCCGTTGACCAACAGGTTGGGAAACCTGGCCGGCAACACCGCCGGCTGCATCAGCGTCTCATCAAAGTTGGGGTAGAAGTCGACGGTTTCCTTTTCCAGGTCGCGCACCAGCTCCATGCTGATCTTGGACATGCGCGCCTCGGTGTACCGCATCGCGGCGGCGCCGTCGCCATCGACGGAGCCGAAGTTGCCCTGACCTTCCACCAGCAGATAGCGCGTGGAGAAGTCCTGCGCAAGGCGCACCATCGCGTCGTACACGGAGCTATCGCCGTGCGGATGGTACTTGCCCAGCACGTCGCCGACAAGGCGCGCGCTCTTGCGGTACGGCTTGTCCGGCGTCATGTTCAGTTCCGTCATCGAGTAGAGGATGCGCCGGTGCACGGGCTTGAGCCCGTCCCGCACATCCGGCAGTGCGCGGTTGATGATAACCGCCATCGCGTACGAGATGAAGGATCGCTTCATCTCCTCTTCCAGGTTAATATCCGTCAGGCGCTCGCGCATCAGGTCGTTGTCCATGTGAGGTCCCCTTCGTTACGGTTTTGGGGGAACGCCAGGGGGACGCCGTCCCCCTGGACCCCCGGCCAAAGGGGCATTGCCCCTCTGGACTCCCAGCTTCCGCCCTTCGGGCGGGTTGGGTTTGAGTACCACTGTTCTATGGCCGCTGGTTACACGTCGAGGTCTACGACGAGCTTGGAGTTTTCTTCGATGAACTCGCGCCGGGGTTCGACTTTGTCGCCCATCAGCAGGGAGAGCGTCTCGTCGGCGGCGATCGCGTCCTCGGCGGTGACGCGCAGCATGCTGCGGTTCTCAGGGTTCATCGTGGTGTCCCAGAGCTGCTCGCTGCTCATCTCGCCCAGACCCTTGTATCGCTGAATCTCGGGCTTGGGGTCGCGGCCGATTTCGTTCAGAAGAGCCTCCAGCGCCTCATCGTTGTAGACGTAGCGCTCAAACTTGCCGCGCGTTACCTTGTACAGCGGCGGCTGCGCGATGTAAACGTAGCCCTGCTCGATCAGCGGGCGCATATAGCGGTAGAAGAAGGTCATCATCAGGATGCGGATATGGCTTCCATCCACGTCCGCGTCAGTCATGCAGACGATGCGGTGGTACCGCAGCTTATCGGGGTTAAAATCCTCGCCGATGCCGCAGCCGAACGCCGTGATCATCGCCTTGATTTCCGCGTTGCCCAGGATCTTGTCCAGGCGCGTTTTCTCGACGTTCAGGATTTTGCCGCGGAGCGGCAGGATTGCCTGGAAGTGCCGGTCGCGGCCGCTCTTGGCGGAGCCGCCCGCGCTGTCGCCCTCCACGATGAATATCTCGCACTTGGAGGGGTCGCGCTCGGTGCAGTCAGCCAGCTTGCCGGGCAGGCTCGCGCTCTCCAGCACGGACTTGCGCCGGGTCAGCTCACGGGCCTTGCGGGCCGCCTCACGGGCGCGCGCGGCGCTCATGCAGCGGTCCAAGACCACGCGGGCGATCGACGGGTTTTCCTCCAGGAACTGCGTCAGCTTCTCGGCGACAAGGCTGTCCACCATGCCGCGCACCTCGCTGTTGCCCAGCTTCATCTTGGTCTGGCCCTCGAACTGCGGCTCGACGAGCTTGACGGAGATGATCGCCGCCAGCCCCTCGCGAATGTCCTCGCCCTCCAGCTTCGCGCCCTCGCCCTTGAGGATATTAAACCGCTTGCCGTAGTCGTTGATCGCGCGGGTCAGCGCGGTGCGGAAGCCCACCAAGTGGGTGCCGCCCTCGACGGTATTGATGTTATTGGCAAAGCAAAACACGCTCTCCGAATAGCCGTCGTTGTACTGCATGGCGACTTCAATCGTCGTATCGCCGCGCACGCCCTCGATATAGATCGGCTCTGGGAACAGCGTCTCTTTATTCTTGTTGAGGTATTTGACGAACTCGATGATGCCGCCCTCGTAATGGAACGTGCGGCTTTTGCCCGTGCGTTCGTCTGAGAATGCGATTTTGATCCCCTTGTTGAGGAACGCCATTTCGCGCAGGCGCGATTTGAGCGTCTCGTACTGGAAATCGCCGGTTTCAAAGACGCCGTCGGGGTTCTCCTCGCCCTTCACATCGGGCATGAAGACGATGAACGTGCCGGTCTCAGCCGTCTCGCCCACCACGCGCAGGTCATAGAGCGGCTTGCCGCGCTTGTACTCCTGCTCATATATCTTGCCATCTTGCCGGACCTCGACCTTGAGCCAGCCCGAAAGCGCGTTGACCACCGACGCGCCCACGCCGTGCAGGCCGCCGGAAACCTTGTATCCATCGCCGCCGAACTTGCCGCCCGCGTGCAGCATCGTCAGGCAGACCTCCACAGCCGGCCGCCCGATCTTGGGGTGAATGCCGACGGGGAAGCCACGCCCGTTGTCGCGAATGCTGGCGCTGCCATCCTGGTGCAGCGTGACCACAACCTCGGTACAGAAGCCCGCCAGGGCCTCGTCAATTGCATTGTCCACAATTTCGTAAACCAAGTGGTGCAGACCGCGCGCGTCCGTGGAGCCAATATACATGCCGGGGCGCTTGCGAACAGCCTCCAAACCTTCCAGCACCTGGATTTGTGTCTCGTCGTAATGGTTTGCCACGTTGGGCATCAGGTAGCCTCCTTCAGGGTTGCTTTGCGGTGGTTTCTTCTATTATATAGAGCCTTCCTAGTATACCACAAAACGCGCAAAAAGAAAAGCAAAAATGAGAAAGAAAGGGAATGATTTGATTACTTCTTTGGGTGCAGTTCGATCTCTCCGTGCTTGGCTTCGTAGGCCTCAATCGCGTCGCGAATGAGGACCAGGATTTGGCTGTTCGCAGAACGTCCCTCATAATCAGCAACTACGTGCAGCTTGTGCAACACATCCTCGTCAATGCGGATGGAAAGGCTTTTTATAGCCATACGACCTCCAAATGAACATATTTTAAGTTCATTTTAGTTCCAGTATCTGCTATAATGCAGAAATAAACACACGGCGTGCCTAAAACGTGTTTATTTTAAGGAGGCCCTATGAACATTCCCTCGCTCTGTGCCGAACTGTATTCGCGCCACCAGCGGAACCCCGATGAAGTCCGGCAACAAATCCAACAGCTGATTGATACCCTCTGGCGCCGGACGCCCGCTCTTATCGCCGTGGACGGCAGGCGACCCACGCCCGAGGAGTTCGTCGACCGGCTGGTCGCGCTCCTCCAAGGCAACTAGCCCAAACAAAACCGCCGCCCGGCGTACTTGCCAGGCGGCGGCTCAATCACTTCCGGCGGCTTGAATTTAAAAAAACGTCAGCGGCGTGTAGTAAACCTTCCCCTGCCGCGTCTATATAAGCGAAAGAGTTGCCACACGGCATAAATATTAAGGAGGTACATCATGAACAAGCACGAAAAAGAAATCCCCACCACCCCGGACGAGAACAAGGAAGCAGCGCAGAGCAACATCCTGGAGGATGAAATGCTGGCCGACGTCTCTGGCGGGGGCACACTGCCATTGGTCGCCCCGGTAACAAGCTTGCTGAAATAAACAACAGCACAGCAATAACAAGGCACCCCTACCTAGCAATTCCAGGCAGCACGGCCATAGCCCTGCAAACGAGCAGCATAAACACGAAGGAGGTACCCCACATGAACCAGAATGAAAAAGAAACCCCCATCACCCCGGGCGAAAACAATGAAACATCACAGGATAACATCCTGGATGACGAAATGCTGGCTGACGTCTCTGGCGGGGCCCCTGTACTACCCACGGTCGACCTTGCGGCAGGACCGAAAAACACATCGCCGTAATAACCAGACGCCCGCACCCGCTGCCAAGCTATCCCTATCCGCCAGTTTTGGGTAGCGCGGCCGTCACCTTGCAAGCAAATAGCGTCAACATTATGGAGGTACACCATGGACCAGCAAAAAAAAGAAAACCTGGACACAACCCCGGATGAAAACATGGATACGGAACAGGATAACGCCCTGAGTGATGAGGCGCTGAACGATATCACGGGAGGAGCCCTGTCCGCAAACAGTCCCCGTAATCCGCTCATGGGGCCTAGCATTCCGGTGGACCCGTCGAAAATGTGAAATTGCGGAGGTGCACCGTGGACCAGTACGAAAAAGAAATCCCCAGCACAACCCCGGATGAAAATAAGGAAGCAGCACAGGATAACGCCCTGGAGGACGAGGTGCTCAATGGTGTCACGGGAGGGGTTCTCCCGCTAACGCTCAAGGAAAGGCCAAAGGGCTGAAAACCAGTCTTTTGACAGCGGAACGCAGGCCAGTTCCTGACAGGGCGGCGTTACCCCACAGGCAAGTCACACTGGCATTGAGGAGGTGCACCATGGATCAGTGCAAAAAAGAAATCCCCAGCACGACCCCGGATGAAAACAAGGAAACAGCACAGGATAATATCCTAGATGATGAGGCGCTGGAGGATGTCTCGGGAGGAACTCCCCCTCAATCTCCCGCTGGGGGCGTAGTAGGAATTAAACTAATCTGGGATTGACAATGCGAACGATATATCGGAAAGGTAGCCACATGAATCAGCACGAAAAGGAAATCCCCAGCACGACCCCGGATGAAAACAAGGAAACAGCACAGGATGGCATCCTGGATGATGATGCGCTCAATGATGTCTCCGGCGGGAACTCCACGCCAAAATCCGGGTCGGCCATAGTAGGCTTCAGACCACTCTCTTGACAGCGGAACGCGGGATTGCGGCTCGTAAAGGGCATTGTTGCGGTTTTGCCGAAACAATGCCCTTTACCGCAAAACGGCCTCCGACCGCGTTCACTTTTTCCCTATCCGCCGGCACTTGACAATGCGCCCCTCACCTTGTAGAATAGTTCTGTTAAGCATGGTCGGAAAAACCGCCAGACTGTTCAAAAGGGTTAAAGACGGGGTTCGTGTCCTGTCTTGTTTTGATAAAAACCGTTCGATGAGGATTGGTTTACCCTTTTCTGACACTCTGCGCCGGGCTTAACAGCCCGGCTTTTTGCTCAACTATTATGATAAGAAGGAGGGGTATCCACAGCTTATGGACATCGTATGGATTATTCTCGCGGCGATCATCGCAGGCGTGCTGGGGTCGCTGTTCGGATATCAGTATCGAAAAAACGCAACGGAAAGCAAAATAGGCCGCGCGGAAGGGCTCGCCCGCAACCTGCTGGACGATGCGCAAAAGCGCGCTGATGAGCACAAAAAGGAGCGCGTTCTGGAGGCAAAAGAAGAAATTCTTAAGCTGAAGAACGAGCTGGACCGTGAAATCCGCGACCGCCGCAACGAACTGACCCGCAGCGAGCGCCGCCTGACACAGCGCGAGGAATCGTTTGACAAAAAGTCGGACAACCTGGATGCCCGCGAGGATGGCCTCAACAAGAAGCAAAAAGACATCACCAAGATGGAAGAAGACGCTGCCGCGATGTTCGGCCGCCAGCAGAGCGAGCTGGAGCGCATCGGCAGCATGACACAGGACGAGGCGCGCCATGTGCTCGTTTCCCGCATTGAGAAAGAGGCGTATCACGACGCCGCCGTGCTCGTGCGCGAAATTGAGTCCAACGCCAAGGAAGAGGCCGAGAAAAAGGCCCGCAACATCATCACGCTGGCGATCCAGAAGTGCGCCGCCGACCATGTCGCGGAGACGACTGTTTCCGTCGTCACGCTGCCCAACGATGACATGAAGGGCCGCATCATCGGCCGCGAAGGCCGCAACATCCGCGCGCTGGAGACAGCCACCGGTGTTGACCTGATCATCGACGACACGCCCGAGGCCGTTATTGTCTCGGCATTCGACCCCGTTCGCCGCGAGGTTGCAAGGCTTGCGCTGGAAAAGCTCATTCTGGACGGCCGCATTCACCCCGCGCGCATCGAGGAAATGGTCGAGAAGGCCCAGAAGGAAGTGGAAAACCAGATCCGCGAGGCGGGCGAGCAGGCCGTGTTTGAGACCGGCCAGCATAACATCCACCCCGAACTGGTCAAGCTGCTCGGCCGCATGCGCTACCGCACCAGCTATGGTCAGAACGTGCTCAAGCACTCCATCGAGGTCAGCCATCTGGCGGGCGTCATGGCGGCCGAACTGGGCGCGGATGTTCAGATTGCCAAGCGTGCCGGCCTGCTGCACGATATCGGCAAGGCTGTCGACCACGAAGCCGAGGGCACGCACGTTACGCTGGGCGCGGAGCTTGCGCGCAAGTATCGTGAGAGCGCGGACGTAATCCACGCCATCATGGCCCACCATAACGACGTAGAGCCCACCACCGTCGAGGCCGTGCTTGTGCAGGCCGCCGACGCGATCTCCGCGGCCCGCCCGGGTGCCCGGCGCGAATCGCTGGAGAATTACATCAAGCGGCTGGAGAAGCTCGAAGAGATCTCCAACTCGTTTGTCGGCGTGGAAAAGTGCTACGCCATCCAGTCCGGCCGCGAGGTGCGCGTCATGGTCAAGCCTGACGACATCACCGACGCGGGCACGCTTGTGCTGGCGAAGGAAATCGCCAAGCGCATAGAGCGCGAGATGGAGTATCCCGGCCAGATCAAGGTCAACGTCATCCGCGAAACCCGCGCGATTGATTTCGCCAAATAGCGTATGGGCGTAAGGCCGTCGCCGGGAACCCGGGGCGGCCTTTGTCTTTATCATACAGTTATGATTCGGAAAGGAGATGCTACATGATAGGCCAGCAAGAATACACAATGACGCAGCTGGATAGCGGCGTCTGGGCGATTGAGATGAATATGGTGCGCGCCTTCCTTGTCGCGGGGGATACCAGTGCGGTGCTGATTGATACCGGCGCGGGCGGTGTGAACCTACAGGCCGCTGTGCGCGGCTGCACTATTCTGCCGGTGCGCGTGGTCAATACCCATTCGCATTTCGACCATATTAGCGGCAATGGCGGGTTTGATATGCAGTTTGCGCACCCGCTGGAGCTAGGTCCGATGGCAAAGGCCGGGTTCCAGGCACGGCCGGTGGGCGACGGCTTCGGCTTCGACCTAGGCGGTCGCATCCTGCAGATCGTCGGGCTGCCGGGCCACTCTCCCGGAAGCATCGGCGTGTGGGATGCGCAGACGGGCTTTCTGTTTGCGGGTGACACGGTCGCCAAGGGCCGCCCGGTTTTCCTCTGCCTGGATGGCGCTTCGCAGGAGGCGTTTCTGCGCAGCATGGATCGTATCCTCGCCATGGAGCAGGACGAACACGGCGGCATGGTAAGGCGCATTTTCTGCGCCCATGGCGAACTGGAAACCGATATGGACACCGTACGCAAGCTCAAGGCGTGCGTTGAGGGCATCATGCGCGGCGAGATCGAGAAGGAACCCATGCCGTCCGGCATGCCCACCTTTGCCAATGAAAACACCGGCATCTACCGGTACGAGGATGTATCGGTGCTGGCGAGTTAAGCGGCCATGCAGCCCGAAGATATCCGCCGCCTCCGCCTGCTGAACCAGGGAATCCTCTCCCCCATGGCGGGGACACCGGCAGCGGTGGTGGCTCGCCTTGGTGCGATGCAGGCGCAGGAATACCAGATGGCTCAATGGGCTGTGGGCCTGCGCGCTGAGGGCCTTACCGCCACGGATGTGGAAGACGCGTTTGCACGTGGGGAGATTCTGCGCACCCATCTGCTCAGGCCCACATGGCACTTTGTCGTGCCAGACGATATACGCTGGCTGCTTCGGCTGACCGCGCCGCATGTCCATCGGCTGAACGCCTTCATGTACCGACGCGAGGGGCTGGACCCGGACACGCTCCGCACCGCCGCCGGCATCCTAGAGAGGTCGCTGGCGGCAACGCCGGAACAAACCCGGAACGAACTGGCCGAAGTTCTCTCGCAGCATGGTCTCTCCGCGAGTGGACACCGTCTCTCCTACATCATGATGTATGCGGAGCTGGAAGGCATCCTATGCAGCGGCCCACGGCGCGGCAAGCAGTTCACCTATGCGCTGCTGGAGCAAAAAGCACCCATGCAAAACCATCCTACCCGCGAAGAAGCGCTTGCCCACCTGGCAGAGCGCTATTTTGCGACGCGCGGACCTGCCACCACCAAGGACTTTGCCACCTGGTCCGGCCTGCCGACGCGGGATGCGCGCACCGCCTCCGCATCCCTCTCCGCTCGCTTTGTGCGGGAGGGCGACTATCACCTCCTCCAACCGCCCACAGTCCTCCCCATCAACGCGCACGCCACCTTCCTCATGCCCGATTACGACGAGTACGGCATGTCCTACAAGGATCGCGAAGTCCTCTCCCCCATGCGCCCACCACCCGAACCCCCACCCCTCACCAGCCACTGGCTCGTCATCGCCGGTCGCATAGAAGGCACATGGTGCCACCCACCGGACAAAAGAGCCTCCGCCGAAGCCCTCCCCTATCACCCACTGGACACCGAAGCACAGGCCGAGGTCGAGCAAGGCGTGGCGCGGTATCGGGAGTTTTGGGGCGTGTGAGAAGAGACGCCAGGAGGCTCTGCCTCCTGGACCTCCGGGAAGGGCTTCGCCCTTTCCAAACCCATGTTGCGCTCACGCGCAGGTGGAGTTCTTTCTATAGCAGAAAATCACCCCTGCGTGAGCAGTCATGGGTTTGGAAAGGGCAAAGCCCTTCCCGGGTTCCCCAAGGGCAGAGCCCTTGGGCCGCCGGAGGCCGTCCCCCCACTCCCTTCCCCCGCCGCAAAACCCGGTTGTGCTTTCCCGCGCGCCGTGCTAAGATGAGGGACATTGACAGGAGGAATGAACGATGCTGCCTAATTGCGAGCGGAAGCGCATACACATCCTGGCAACCGGAGGCACGATTGCCGGGGTCGGTGCGCACGGCGCAACGGGCGGCTATGCCTCGGGCGTGCTGTCAATTGACGCGTTGCTGTCCGGGTTGCCACGCATGGAAAGCCTGGCTGAGGTGACTGGCGAGCAGTATGCCAACCTCAACAGCGATGATATTACGCAGGAGATCTGGCTCGATCTTGCCGCGCGGATCAACCGTTTGGCGGCCGAGGACGTGTACGATGGCTTCATCATCACGCACGGTACCGATACGCTGGAAGAGTCCGCGTACTTCTTCCATCTGGCATTGAAGACGGAGAAGCCCGTCATCCTCACCGGCGCAATGCGACCCGCGACCGCCACCAGCGCGGATGGTCCGCTAAACCTGTACCAGTCCGTGGCGCTGGCCGCCAGCGACGCAGCGCGCGGGCAGGGCGTGCTGGTCCTGTTTAGCGAGGGCATCTATAGCGCGCGCGATGTGCGCAAGGGCAACTCCTACCGCACACATGCGATCACCGGCGGAGATATGGGGGCCGTTGGCCTCATGCGCGATGAGCTGCCTGTGTTCTATCACACGTCGCTGAGGCCGCACACCACCGCCACCGAGTTTGATCCGGCCTGCACGGTGTCGCTGCCGTCAGTGGCGGTCGCATATTTCCATGTGGACGCAAAGCCCGGCATCCTGGACGCGCTGGCAGAGGAGCACGATGGGTTGATCATTGCTGGTGCGGGCGATGGCATCGTTAGCCTTCGTTGGGAGGCACGCATGCGCGCGCTATGCGCGGGGGGCTTCCCGATCGTGCGGGCGACGCGCGTGCCGGACGGGGCCGTGTTCCGCAACGCCGGTATGCCGGACGATGACATCGGCTCCATCGCCGCCGGAACGCTCTCGCCTGAAAAGGCCCGCGTGTTGCTGATGCTGGGCCTGTCCAAAACGCGGGATTTCGCCGCGCTGCAAGCCATATTCGACCGGTACTGAACCGGTCTTCCATGATCAAAGTGCGGCGCGTATTCGAAGATATCGCGCCATAATGGGATTTCGACAGAAATCCCTACCGTATCGGAGGGAATGCGTGTGATTTCGCTGCTGGCGAAGCTTTTCATCAAGGAAACGCCAAGCGCCGCTGACCCGCGCGTGCGGCAGCGCTACGGCATGCTGTGCGGCATGGTTGGCGTTGCGCTCAACGTGCTGCTCTTCGCGGCAAAGCTGATCCTGGGTTCCGTATCCGGATCGATAGCGATTTCAGCAGACGCATTTAACAACCTTTCCGACGCGGGCACGTCGGTGATCACACTGTTTGGCTTCAAGCTCGCGCAGCAAAAGCCCGATACGGAGCACCCGTTCGGTCATGGCCGGATGGAGTACATCGCCGGGTTGGTGGTCGCCATGGCGATCCTGCTGATGGGTATAGAGCTGCTGAAGTCCTCGGTTGACAAAATCCTCACACCCGCGCCGGTGACATTCAGTTTGCTGGGCGCCGCAATCCTGATCGGTTCCATCCTGGTGAAGCTGTACATGTTCCGCTACAACCGGCGCTTCGGCACGCTGCTGGATTCGTCCGCGATGCGCGCGGCCTCGATCGACAGCCTCAGCGACTGCGCCGCGACGACCGCCGTCCTTGTTTCCACCGCCATCGCCCACTTCACCGGCGTGCCGATTGACGGCTGGTGCGGCCTGCTGGTTGCCGTGTTCATCCTCTTCGCCGGATTCCGTGCTATCAAGGAGACGATCAATCCGCTGCTGGGGCAGCCGCCCACACAGGCGTTTATTGAGGAGATTGAGTCCATCGTCTGGTCACGCCCGGAAGTCATCGGCGTGCATGACCTGATCGTGCACGACTATGGCCCCGGTCGCCGGATGGTGTCGTTGCACGCGGAGGTGGCCGCCACCGGCGATATCCTGCTGATGCATGACGCGATCGACAATATCGAAAAAGAGCTGCGCGAGAAGCTCGGCTGCCTCGCGGTCATCCATATGGACCCTGTCATCACCGACGATACGCTGACGAACGACACGCGTGAGCGGGTAGCTGAGGTTGTCAAGGGCCTGGATGAGCGGGCGACGATCCATGATTTCCGCATGGTCACCGGGCCGACGCATACCAACGTCATTTTTGATGTCGTCGTCCCATTCGATGTGAAGCTGACGGAGCGGGAGATCAAGCAGCGGATCATGCACATGGTGCGCGCGCTGGATGGGTCGTTCTATGCCGTGGTGGAAGTCGACCGCTCCATCGCCGGAAAACAATAACGAAGGAGAAAAACACGCATGCAAACGATGATTCTAGGCCGGACTGGCCTTTCCATTGCCAAAACGGCCTTTGGCTGCCTGCCGATTCAGCGCATACCAAAGGAAGACGCTGCCGCGCTGCTGCGCCGCGCGCTTAAGGCGGGCATCACGTTCTTTGATACCGCGCGCGTCTACACCGATAGCGAGGAGAAAATCGGTGAGGCGTTTGCGGGTATCCCCCGCGAATCCTATGTGCTGGCAACCAAAACGCACGCCAAGACTGGCGAAGAGCTATGGGGCCACCTGCGCGAGAGCCTTTCGCTGCTGCGCATACAAACCATCGACATCTACCAGTTCCACAACCCGTCCTTTGTACCCATGCCGGGCGGTGCGGACGGCCTGTATGACGCGGCGATAGAAGCGAAGCGCCAGGGGCTGATCCGCCATATTGGCATCACGCAGCATAGCCTCGAGCTAGCAAAGGAAGCCGTGCTCAGCGGCCTGTACGATACGCTGCAATACCCGTTCAACCACCTCGCAACGGATGAGGAGGTCGCGCTGGCGCGGCTGTGCGAAGCGGAGGGCGTCGGATTCATCTGCATGAAGGCACTGTCCGGCGGGCTGATCACCGATGCGTCCATCCCGTTTGCCTACCTGAGCCAGTTCCCCGGCGTGGTGCCGATCTGGGGTTTCCAGCGGCCGGAAGAGTTAGAGCAGCTCATCGCGCTCTCCGGGCAGCCGCCCATGCTGGACGAGGCAATGCAGGCGCGCATTGAGGTTGACCGCACGGAGCTAGCCGGTTCGTTCTGCCGCGGCTGCGGCTACTGCCTGCCCTGCCCCGCCGACATCCCCATCCAGAATGCAAACCGTATCACGCAGCTGATGCAGCGCTCCCCTGTCGCGCCTTGGCTCGCGCCGGACTGGGCCGACGCCATGGAGCATGTCGAGGCGTGCACACGCTGCGGTCTGTGCGCAAAGCGCTGCCCCTATGGCCTGAAGCCCTACGAGACGCTCCCGGGCCATCTGGCGTTCTACCGGAAAACGCGGGAAGCGTTTCTCAGCACATCTTCATAAGCGGAAATACCTTCCTGACACGGATACCGAAAGACACGTAGAAAAGAGACGCGTATGAAAAGACTCCCGCGCATTGATCGGGATGATCTGGGCATCATGATGCGCCTGACCTGGCCCGCGCTGATGGAAAATCTGCTCATTACCCTTGTTTCCTTTGTCGATACGGCGATGGTTGGCGGCCTTGGCGCAAATGCGACGGCATCGGTCGCCGTCACCTCCACACCGATGTGGCTGTTCAACGGACTGGTGATGGCCATCAGCGTCGGTGGCACAGCGCTCGTCGCCCGCATGGTCGGGGCCGGGGATCGCGATGGCGCGGAGTCCGCCTGCCAGCAGGTGTTTCTGGGCATCCTTTTGCTGTCTACTATACTGTGTGCGATCGTTATGGCCATTGCCGGGCAAGTCCCCATCTGGATGCAGTCGGACCCCGTGCTGCACAAGGACGCAGCGGACTATATGCGCATCGTCGCCATTGGCTTCATCCCCAACTTCACAGGCGTTGCGCTGGGTGCGGTGCTGCGCGGCGCGGGCGATACGAAAACCCCGATGCGCCTGGCGATGGCGGCAAACCTGCTGAATGTCGTCGGCAACTACCTGTTAATCTTCTCGCCCCGCACCATTGTCATCGCCGGGCTTTCCATCCCCATGTGGGGTGCTGGCATGGGCGTGCAGGGCGCGGCGCTGTCCACGGCGATCAGCACCATTCTCTCCGGCGTGCTGATGGTGGTGCTCATCACCCGGCCCAAGAGCGTCCTCCGCCTGAAACTGCGCGGCATCCACCCCGACATGGGCATCCTGCGCCGCATACTGCGCGTGGGCATCCCCACCGCAATGGAGCGTCTGACGATCAACATCGGGCAGATTTTTTTCGTCGGCATGATCGCCTCGCTCGGCACCGTGGAGCTCGCGGCGCATCATCTGTCCATCACCGTGGAATCGCTCTCCTACATGCCGGGGTTCGCCTTCGGCATCGCCGCGACCACGCTCGTCGGCCAGGCGCTCGGCGCAAACGACCCGCAGACCGCCAAGCGGCGCGGCAACCTGGCAATCGGCTCCGGCGTTCTGGTCATGTCCGCAATCGGCATTGCCCTGTTCCTGTTCGCGCCAACACTGATCGCGCTGCTGACACCGAGCGAACCCGTGCGCATTATCGGCGCGAGCCTGATCCGCATCTGTGCGCTGGAGCAGCCCTTCATGGCGCTCAACCAAGTAGGCGCGGGCGCACTGCGCGGCGCGGGCGATACCAAGATGCCCTTTTACGTGTCACTGATCGGCATGTGGGGCGTGCGCTTGGCGCTCGCCTGGCTGCTGGCCATCCGTCTGGGCCTGGGCGTAAACGGCGCATGGATCGCGATGGTCGCGGACCTAGCCGTGCGCGGTACACTGATGGGGCTACGCTTCGCCCGGGGAAAATGGGTGGACGTGCGGGTGTAGGGAGACAAAAAAGGACGAGGGAACGCTGGGGGACGCTGTCCCCCAGACCCCCAGCCAAAGGGGCCTTGCCCCTCTGGACTCCCAGCGTTTCGCCTCACGGCGGGTTGCTTTCGTCATGAAATGCAATCCCGCCCGCCGTGAGGCGAAATGGGGGGTTTCCAAAGGGCAACGCCCTTTGGCCG
>JAVBQK010000161.1:0-5348 GCA_031549105.1 Eubacteriales bacterium | reverse complement strand
AATAATCTCCGCCATCTTTTGTTGGCTGAGACCATGTTCCATGCGAAGCTCCTTTAGGCGGACCAACATATCGCGCGATCATCTCCCGATCACCATTGTAACAATCAGGCAGTGTTAGGTGTAACCCTTTTAATTAGTCTTTACAACACCGGACTTGTGTTATATAATGCCAATAAGCAACAAAGGTATGCGCGAATTACCGCGAACAGACGAATATCAGGGGAAATGAAAAAGGGGTTGCATAGATGGCAGTCCAAAATGCAAACAGCTTCGCAAGAGAGATGCTCAAACTTGCACTCAAAAACGAGAATACACCCAGTGTGAGTTTTGCTGCTCGGTGGAGTTGTTTTGACTTTTTATACAATCAATCCGTATGCTACGGGGAGATAGAGCGCATCGCAGATTTTTGCGGTGAGCAAATGGATGTGCTGCTGCAGTTTGACGCATTTCAGCAAGAAGGCATCCTGCCGTTTTATGCCGGGCCCATTGAGGATGCGCGCCCCTTTTCACGCCAGGAGGCCCGCGTGCTGACCTATCAACAGCTCTGTGACGGAAAACGCACGCGTGCTCAGCGGACAGTTTCGCTGATGCACAGCCTGTATTTTGTACGCAGCAACATGTTTCGTGGAAATGAGCGGCTTTACGATGAGCGTGGTCAGCGTTTGCTGGGCGCGTCCAGCGCATTGCTGCGAGGTTTTTTAGAAGAATTGAAAAAAACTGGCGATATGCTATAGCCGTTTGTTCAAAACACCGCATTGTGCCTATGTGGCCTATGTGCTACAATAAAAAAGAGAACATAGTAGGAGGGCCTTCCAATGCAGATCGGCGATCAAAGGTATGATGTATCCGATGAAGTCTGGGCACTTATTGAACCGTATCTGCCTGGCCGGGAAGGCTCATGGGGCGGGGTCGCTCAGGACAACCGCCAGTTTGTCAGCGGCGTGTTCTGGGTGCTGCGGAACGCAGCGCTCTGGCGCGAGCTTCCGGCAGAGTATGGCGACTGGCAGAACCTCCACCGCCGGTTTTGCCGCTGGCGGGAAAAGGGCGTTTGGGAGAAGGTGCTTGAGCAGGTAATGGAAGACCCGGACTATGAGTGGCTACTCAGCACGCAGGACCGGGAAGCACGGTTCGCCTGGCCATGGATGCGCATGATCTGCCGGTCGGATTACCTCCTTGCGGAAATGCCGGGGCGCGTCGCGCGCAGGTGAGAGTGCAGGCGAAAGGGAACTTGCGGGGACGGGGAACGCCAAGGGGCTTTGCCCCTTGGACCCTCACCAAAGGGCCTTGCCCTTTGGAAACCCGACATTTCGCCTCACGGCGGGAGGGGTATGTAAGGTTACTGCCACGAGAGGCGCAAGTTAAACCCGCGACAGCCTCTCAAGCGCTTCCTCTTCGGTGGCAACGAAGAAGAAATGATTTCCTTTGTTGCTCTCATAGATGAAATCGCGCAGGCTCTTGCTGCTGTACACCGAGAAGTCCCCGACAATGGCCATCTTACTGCCGTAGGTGACGAACTTTTGCAGCACTTCTCCGGCAATGCGGGTACTTAGGTCGAAGAACTCTTCTATAATGGCAGCTTTGGGCACGACGATCCGGTCGCAATCGGTCTCATACCGGATGGTGGCCAGCAAATCCAGTGCGGACTGAACGTCTGTTAGTGCCACCTCGTCGCTTCGCATTACCGCAATATCCACGCCGGAAACAGTTTTTTTGATGAACTCCATATCAAACGCTCCCTTGGTTGCTGTGTTGGCGGTGATTGTACCGTAAAGCGCAGAAAAGCGCAAGGGGGCGAGGTACGTGCGCGTTGCTTTCGCTACGCTTCATTTTCCTCCCATCCTACGCTCAGCGCATCCAGTTCCAGCAGTTCCGCCTTGCCGTCGGTTACCCGCGTGATCTCGGCGAAGAGAGGGTCTTTGTCCCGCTGGCGCACGACGAGCGTGGCGGTGACTGTCGCGCCAAAGTCTACGTGTTCGCGGAGGACTGGCACGCTTTCCAGCAGATAGTCCAGGCGGCCCCACAGTGGGTAGTCGACACCGGCCCAGAAGCGGACGCTGTCCTCCATGGTGATGACATGGGCAGCGTCCAGCGCTGTTTTGGCGCCCTGCGCGTAGGCGCGTGTCAGGCCGCCCGCGCCCAGTAGCACGCCGCCGAAATAGCGGGTAACTACGACGCAGCAGTCGACAACCGCGCGGGCGCGCATCACCTCGATGATCGGCATCCCGGCGGTACCGCCCGGCTCTCCATCATCGCTGTAGCGCATGATGCCAGAGTTTCGCCCGATGATATAGGCCCAGCAGTTGTGTGAGGCGTCCTTGTGCTCCGCGCGGATACGCGCGAGAAAGTCCAGCGCCTCCTCCTCGGAGCGCGCCGGACTTCCATGCCCGATAAACCGGGACTTTTTGATGATGAAGCTGTCCGACCCTGTGGTTTTCAGGGTCTTGTAGCCGTCGGTCATTCGCCCAGCAGCAGGCGGTGATAGGTCTTCTTGCCCGTGCGCAGCATCAGGCCGTCTGCGGGGATTGCGTCCGCATCGATGCGCGCGTCCACGTCGGTCACCTTTTCGTCCGCGATGCTCACGCCGCCCTGCTCGATCAGCTTGCGCGCCGCGCCGCGCGACTTGGCCATACCGCACTGCGCCAGCAGCGCGACCACGCGGCCGTCTTCGGCCAGCTGCTCGCAGGTGATGGTGGTCGTGGGCACGGAGCCTTGCAGCGCGCCGCCGCCAAAAAGCGCCGCCGCCGCCTGCGCGGCTTTCTCGGCTTCTTCCTCGCCGTGGATCAGCTTGGTCACCTCGAACGCCAACACCTTCTTGGCCTCGTTGATTTCACTGCCTTCCAGTGCGCCGAGCCTGTGCACTTCGTCCATCGGCAGGAAGGTCAGCATCGCCAGGCAGTGCTCCACGTCGGCGTCGTCGACGTTGCGGAAGTACTGGTAGAACTCGTAGGGCGTGGTCTTCTCCGGGTTCAGCCACAGCGCGCCCTTGACGGTTTTGCCCATCTTCACGCCGTCGCTGGTGAGCAGCAGCTTGGTCGTCATCGCGAACGCCTTTTCGCGCTCCTTGCGGCGCACCAGGTCCGCGCCCGCCAGGATGTTGCTCCACTGGTCGTCGCCGCCCATCTCCAGGCGGCAGCCATGGCGGCGGAACAGTTCCAGGAAGTCATACCCCTGCATCAGCATGTAGTTAAACTCCAGGAACGTCAGGCCCTTTTCCAGGCGTTGCTTGTAGCATTCGGCAGTCAGCATCTGGTTGACGGAGAAATGCACGCCGATCTCGCGGATGAACTCCACGTAGTTGAGCGAGAGCAGCCAGTCCGCGTTGTTGACGATGATCGCGCCGCCCTCTGAAAAGTCCAGGAAGCGCTCCATCTGCTTCTTGATGCTCGCGACATTGTGGTCGATGTCCTCAGTGGTGAGCATTTTGCGCAGGTCGGCCTTGCCGGATGGGTCTCCGATCATGCCGGTGCCGCCACCCATCAGCGCGATGGGCCGATGCCCCGCACGCTGCATGTGCGCCATCGCCATCACCTGGATGTAATGCCCGATGTGCATGCTGTCGGCGGTGGGGTCAAAGCCGATGTAGAACGTCGTCGGCTCCTTGAGCTGTTCGTATAGCTCCTCTTCAAAGGTGATCTGCGCGAGCATTCCGCGCTCCTTCAGCGTATCCAATACGTGCATGGGTTAGCCCTCCTCCATGATGCATTCTTTCAGTATCGTCATCCCCCGGTCAATCCGGTCCGGTTCGCTGTTAGAAAAGTTGAGGCGCAGGGTGTTCAGATGCCCGCCGTCGGCGTAGAAGTGCGTGCCGGGCACGTATGCCACGCCCTTGGCAACAGCCTTTTGCAGCAGTTCGAGCGTGTTGTACCGATCGGGCAGTTCCACCCAGACGAACAGTCCGCCCTCGGGTCTGACGATTTTTGTTCCCTCCGGGAAGCCCGCAAGGCCGTCCAGCATGTGGCTAAGCTGCTCGCGGTATCGCCCGCAGATGCTGGTCACATGGCTCTTCAGCAGCCCGCGCGACAGGTACTCGGCGACGACCGCCTGCGTAATGCTGGGCGTGTGGCAATCGGCGCTCTGCTTGCCGATCGTCAGCTTACGCAGCAAGGTCTGGTTCTTCGTCACCGCCGCACCGACGCGGATGCCGGGCGAGATGAGCTTGGAGAAGCTCGTCAGGTAGACGACACGCGCGCTTTCGTCATAGGAGAAAATGCTCGGCAGCGGCTCGCCCGCGTAGCGCAGGCCCCGGTACGGATCGTCCTCGGCGACGACGAAATCGTACTGTTCCGCCAGTGCGGCGATCTTCGCACGGCGGTCCAGCGCCATCGTGCAGCCGGTGGGGTTCTGGAAGTTCGGCACAACATAGAGCAGCTTCGGCCGATGGCGGCGAATGGCGTCCTCCAGCGCGTCCAGGCGGATGCCGCCCTCGTCCATCGGCACGGGCACCAGGTTCGCGCCATAGAGCTTCATCGCCTGCAGTGTGCCCAGGAACGAAGGGCCTTCAACCAGGATCGTATCACCCTCGTCAATCAGCGCCTTGAGTAGCAGATCAATCGCCTGCGTGGAGCCGGTCGTCGGCAGCAGGTCACCCTCGTCGATGTCCAGGCCAACTTCTTCCCTGAGGAACTTGGCGGCCTCCGCCCGGTAGGGCTTCCAGCCCTCGGTCGCGCCGTATTGCAGCAGCGCCTTGCCGTGCGCGGCCAGGACCTCCAGCGCCAGCTCGGAGATCAGTTCGTCCTCCAGCGCCGATTCCGCCGGGTTGCCCCCGGCAAAGGAGATCATCCCCGGCACACCCAGCAGCTTAAAAATATCCCGGATGGCGCTGCCGCTGACACCGTCAAACCGTTTGGCAAAGGTCAGTTCCGCCTGCTTCATCTATGCTTCCTCCTTGTTATTTCGCGGATACAAAAACGACGCCCTCCATCAAGAAGGCGTCGTGAAACGCGGTACCACTTCCGTTTGATAGGCGGCGCACGGCACACCCATCCTCAGGGCGCGCTGTATCCGGCGCACCGGCGTTCGCTACGCGCCGTCTGGCGTTTCACGTCCGTGCTCGGGGGTGTATTCCGCACCTATGCGCCGGTTCCTTGCACCAACCGGAACCTCTCTTGGGCGCAGGGAAATGCGTACTTCTTCCCGTCATCGCGTTGCAAGTATTATACGGGCCTTGCGCACGGATGTCAACCGCAAAATGCGCGTTAGGCTTCCAGCCCTAAAATGAAAAAGAAAGATCACTATTCAAGGAGAATGCAAGAGTAAGTTGAATGTGCAGAGGTAAGGGAAGAGGTAAAAGAAGTTAATGGTGCACAGAGAAAGTGAATGGTGCAGAGGACGAGAAAAAAGTAAAGGAA
>JAVBQK010000136.1:0-3490 GCA_031549105.1 Eubacteriales bacterium | reverse complement strand
CTGGGTATATTCAAGAAAACCCCAACCCCTGCGTGGGCAGTCATGGGTTTGGAAAGGGCAACGCCCTTCCCGGGATTCCCAAGGGCAGCGCCCTTGGGCCGCCGGAGGCGCCCCGGTCGCTCCTCCCTTAGTCCAGACGCTTCTTCCTGTAAGTCAGGGTAAACAGCGCGGCTGCCAGCACGATCCAGATCAGTAGGATGCCGATGTTCAGCAACGTTTTCTCGTTGCTCATCAAAAGCTCTACCATCGCGCGTGTCGGCATGAACTGCGCGATTTTGGCAAACGTTTCGTTCATCTCCGCGAAGATCGCGGGCATCAGCATCAGCAGGGCTAGGGGCGCGGATAGCGAGCCGGAGGTCATCTGGTTCTTGCTGAGGATGCCAACCAGCGCGCCGAACAGCAGCATACACACGCAGGTGGCTGAGGTGGCTAGCGCAAAGCTGACGGGGTTTACGCTGTCTACGCCCGTGATCAGGTAAATAAGCACGCTGACGATCTCGGATATGACGAAGATCACGATTGATTTGCTCAGCAGAAACTCGCCCGCCGATACGTTGGAAAGCATCAGCGTGCGCAACGTGTTCTTTTCCTTTTCCTCGGCGATCACCATCGCCATCACCGAGATGGGCATCAGCGACAGGTTCATCAGCAGGCACAGCATCAGCACAAACGCGGCAGGCAGGCCTTCCCCGCCCAGGTCCATGTTGGTGTACAATAGCGTAAAGAGCAGCGGCAGCGCCACCATCAGCAGGCAGTTGCCGTTCTTCATCAGGTCCTTGAAATCCTTTTTGAGAAGTGCGCGCAGCTTATTCATGCGAATGCTCATGCCAGTTCCCTCCCCGTCAACTGCAGGAAGATTTCCTCCAGGTTCGGCTCCTGCGAGTGCAGCGTTAGCAGCGCGTCTGAGGAAAGTTGGTCCGCCAGGCCGCGCAGCCCGTCCGCGGTTTTAGGCAGGCGGAGCGACTTGCCGCCGCGCGTGCGGGCGATGATCTCGTCGCGCGCGTAGGCGAACTTGAGTGCCTCAGGCGCGTCGCATGCCACGATGCCGCCATGGTTGAGGAACGCTACGCGGTCGCAGAGCTTGTCCGCCTCTTCCATATTATGCGTCGTCAGGAAGATGGTCGTGCCCTCCTGGTTGAGCGCGCGCAGCATCTTGTGAATCTGTTGGGCGGTGCCGGGGTCGAGCGCGGCGGTCGGCTCGTCCAGGAACAGGAGCCTCGGCTTGTGCAGCACCGCGCGCACCAGCATCAGGCGCTGCTTCATCCCGCGTGAAAGCGCCTTGGCCGCCTTCTTTTTATCTTCCAACAAGCCCACTGTTTCAAGCGCAATGTCGATTTCCGCATGCGGCGTGCCGCTAAGGTCCGCGAACAGCGCCAGGTTGTCATAGACGCTGAGACGCTCGTACAGCCCACTGTTGTCGCTGAGCACACCGATACGGTCGTACATGCTCTGCGGCAGCGATTTGAGCGCCTGGCCGAACAGAGATATATCGCCCGAATCCGCCAGCAGCTGCCGGGTCAGTATCTTGATGGTTGTCGTCTTGCCCGCACCACTGGGCCCGAGAAACCCGAATATTTCGCCTTCATTCACCTGAAAGGACAACCCCTGTAGGGCCGGTTTCCCTGAAAAGGATTTGTGTACACCCTCCATTTGCAGGATTGCCTCCCGCCTTTGCTCCGCTGCCATGCTTTCACTCCTCTTTTATTTCGCGTAATAGTATAACAGGGTTTGCCCGATTGAGCAATCAATGCTATAATACACCGCGATGAAGAACTTTTCATTTGAACTAATCAAAACCTGTGCCGCCTCCGGTGCGCGGCGTGGGCGGGTGCATACCCCGCACGGCGACATTGAAACGCCGTGCTACATGCCCGTGGGCACGCAGGCCACCGTCAAGGCGATGACGCCTGAAGCCGTCAAGGACGTCGGCGCGCAGATCATCCTGTCGAACACCTACCACCTGCACCTGCGCCCGGGCGAGGCCTTGGTCAAGGAAGCCGGCGGGTTGCACCGGTTCATGCACTGGGACCGGCCCATCCTGACGGACAGCGGCGGGTTCCAAGTATTTTCGCTCGCGGGCCTGCGCAAAATCAGCGAGGAGGGCGTCAAGTTCCGCTCGCACATTGATGGCTCTTCGCGGTTTCTCTCGCCTGAAACAGTGATGCAGATCGAGAACGATCTAGGCGCGGACATCATCATGCAGTTTGACGAGTGTTCGCCCTACCCCTGCGACCGCACGACCGCCGAGAACGCGATGCTCCGCACGCTTCGCTGGGCCGAGCGGTGCAAGCGCGCCCACGCGCGCGAGGATCAGGCGCTTTTCGGCATCGTGCAGGGCGCGTTTGAAAAGGACCTGCGCATCGAGAGTGCCCGCGCGCTCACAGACATGGACTTCCCCGGCTACAGCATCGGCGGGCTGTCAGTGGGCGAACCCAAGCCGCAGATGTACGAGCTGCTGGAGGTTACCACGCCCGAACTACCCCGGGACAAGCCGCGCTACCTGATGGGCGTCGGCACACCGGACTGCCTGCTGGAGGGTGTGCTGCGCGGCGTCGACATGTTTGACTGCGTGTTGGCCACCCGTATCGCCCGCAACGGCACCGTCTTCACCACTGACGGCCGCCTGGTGGTGAAAAACGCGCGGTACGCGCGCGACTTCGCGCCGCTGGACGAGGAATGCGATTGCTACACCTGCCGCAACTATTCGCGCGCCTACATCCGTCACCTGTTCAAGGCCGGGGAGATTCTCGGCGCGCATCTGGCCAGCGTGCACAACCTGCGCTTCCTGCTTCGGCTGATGGAAAAGGTCCGCGCAGCCATTGACGCGGACAACCTGCCCCAGCTGGTGCGAGACTTTTACGCACGCTATGACATGTCGCGTAACTTTTAATCGATTGTTAAACAAACAGGGATTGCAATGCGTTGTCTATCCAGGGTATAATACATATTGATTTTGCAAAAGGCGGTGTTTTATTTTGAACCTAGACAACCTGATGTGGCTTGCCGGGCGGGCACTTGCTGAGGTGGCCGGTGACGTCGCCGCCGAGGAAGTAGCAACCGGTGGGGAAAGCCTGATCGCGCTTCTGGGCAGCTTTCTGCCAATGGTTCTGATCGTCGTGGTCTTCTATTTTATGATGATCAGGCCGCAGCGCAAGAAAGATAAAAAGGTCAAGGACATGCTGTCCAACCTGAAGATGGGCGATCGTGTGACCACCATCGGCGGCATTCACGGCACCATCATGGGCATCAAGGATGAGACGATCACGCTGGGCGTCGGCGCGGAAAAGACCAAGCTGATTTTCGCCCGCTGGGCCATCCGCAATGTGGACGAGGTCTCCATCGAGAACGACAGCGAGACGTTGGTGTAACACGCCGACATAGAAGAATAGGAACGTGAGGACGCTGGGGGACTCTGTCCCCCAGACCCCCTGCCAGGAGGCATGCCTCCTGGACCTCTGACATTTCGCCTCACGGCGGGAGGGTTGTGTTA
>JAVBQK010000056.1:0-9199 GCA_031549105.1 Eubacteriales bacterium | reverse complement strand
ATGGGTTTCGAAAGGGCAACGCCCTTCGCGGGGATCCAAGGGGCAGAGCCCCTTGGCGTACCTTCGTCCTACTCGATCACGACCCCCAGCAGCAGGGCCAGCACGCTCGCCTGCATTGGTGTCACCTTCGCGCCCTCCAGCTCGCGCCGGTCGCCCAACACGATGCCGTCGATGTCGTCAGTGCGCAGGTCCATGCCCGAAAAGCGTGTACCGAATAGCTCTGCGCCGCTGAGGCGACTATCCTCGATGCGCACATCCTTGATCTGCGCATAGCCAAGGGAGGCGTGCGACATGTCGCAGGCGCGCAGGGCTACGCTCGTTAACTTTGCCATGCCGAAGTTTACATAGTCCATCCGGCAATCGTCAAAGGTGGCGTGGCGCATTGTCGCGTCTGTAAAGTAGGCGCCGACACCCCGGCATTTTGCGAACAACACGCGCAGGAAAGAGGCTTCGTCAAAGCGCATCGCGGAAAAGTCACACCCGCGAAATACGCAGTCGGTGAAATCAAACGTGCCTGCTTCGGCCGGAGCAAAGGTGCACTTATCGAACATGCACCCGCGAAATGACAGGCGCGGCGCGGAAAGTCCTTCTATGGCCGCGCCGGTGAAGCACACGGCTTCGATGTCGTCACGGTCATAGAGCAGCTCACGCATTTCGTCGGTGATACCGTCGGCGTCCTCCAGCGACGCGGGCAGGTCCGGCGGCAGCAAGGGTTTTTCTTTGGGCGGAGGGGTCATGTTTCATTCTCCTTTGGTGATGATGATGCGCGCTTTGCGAGCACCGGCCGACTTGCGCAGCGGATGCACTCGCGGCTGTTGGGCGTCGCGCCCATTTTGCAGTGTGCGCAGATGGGGCCAGGCTTCACGCGGCAGAGCGATACGGGGTTAAATAGCGCATAGATCGCCCCAAGCGGGCACAGGTACTTGCAAAACGGCCGGTAGATCACGATGGATAGGAAGACCACCGCCGCTAGAATGAACAGTTTCCATGCATACAGCCAGCTGACGATGCCGCGCAGCCCGCTATCCAGCAGCACCAGCGGAATGCCGCCTTCCAGCGTGCCCGCAGGACATATCCACTTGCAGAACCACGGCTCGCCTTGACCGATGATATCCACGACGAACAGCGGCAATAGAATCACAAAGATGGCTAAAATGGCGTATTTGAGGTACCGCAGCGCCTTGTCGCCTCGGAACGTTTGCAGCTTCTTGGGGAACGGGATCTTGTGCAGCAGGTCCTGGAACAAACCAAACGGGCATAACCATCCGCAGATGAACCGTCCGCATAGCGCGCCTACCAGCGTCAGAAACCCAAAAACATAGCAAGAAAACTGAAACCGCCGCTCGGACAGCACCGCTTGCAGCGCGCCGATGGGACAGGAACCCAGCGCGCCGGGGCATGAATAGCAGTTCAAGCCCGGCACGCAGATGGTTTTCAGGTTGCCCTGGTAGATTTTCCCGGTGACAAAGCCGGTGATGTAGCTGTTGGTGGCAGCCGCCCATAACGCCTGGACGAGGTGCCGCGTCCTTTGTTTAGCCAATGCCGATACACTCCAGACAGATGCGCACCGCCTTGCGCAGCACAACCTGCGCCTCGCCCCGGAAAACACCCAGCACGAGGAGCACCGTGCCCGCGCCCATCAAAATCAGCGGCAGCGCCAGACTATTTTTCCGCACCGATGATGCCCTCGATGGTCTTCAGCCAACCAGCTTCGTCCTGCGAGCCGATATGTGACCCGACAATCATGCCGTCCTTGTCGACCAGGAACGTTGTGGGGATACTGGTGGCGAGGCCGCCAAGCATGTTTAGCCACTTGTCTGGGATCAGCACTGGATAGGTCGCGTTCGCAGCCGCCAGAAGCGTCTTCGCATCCTCCACGGCATAGGGGTCCGTGTCAGTGTCCAGCAGGATGCCAATTACCTGCGCGCGGCCTTCGGTCGATTCGTTTAGCTTGGCTAGGTCGGGCAATTCCGCCTTGCACGGACCGCACCAGGTGGCCCAGATGTTCACCAGCGTAAGCTCCGCCTCGGCAAAGATCGCCTCGGTAACAGGCTCGCCATCCTCATCCAGGATGTTGGCAGCTGAAAACTTGCCGAACGGCAGGGTTTTCGCTTTCACCACGGATTCCGTCAGCGCCACCGACGCGGATAGAAGCAGCAACATCGCCAATGCGGCGGCCAGAATTCTTTTTGTCATGAAAAAATCCCTCCTATGCGTGTACTATACCACAGCATAAGAGGGAATCAAACCAGGTTATTCTTCCCAGGCGCGCTTAAAATTCTTTCAAGAGGTTCGTCAGTGTCGCTTTTGCATCGCCCATCAGCATCGATACGCCGGTCTCGCGCGTGTAAAGCGGATTGTCCACCCCCGCGTAGCCGGGCTTGGTATCGAAGTTGCAGATGATCAGGTGCTTCGCCTTGGAGACCTCCAGCACCGGCATGCCGTAGATGGGCGTGCCCTCGGCGGTGTTGGCCGCAGGGTTGACAACGTCGTTCGCACCGATGATAACGCAGACATCGCAGCCGTCAAACTCGGGGTTGATATCATCCATCTCGTAGAGCTCCTCATAGGGAACATCTACTTCGGCCAATAGCACGTTCATATGGCCCGGCATGCGCCCCGCGACTGGATGGATCGCAAACTTGACCTTCGCGCCCAGCGCTTCGAGCTTGTCGCACAGCGCCTTGACCAGCTCCTGCGCCTGCGCCAGCGCCATGCCGTAGCCCGGCACGATGATGACATTCTTTGCCGCCTTCAGCAACGCTACGGGATCAGCCTTGGGCGCTTCAGGTGCTTTCGGCGTGGGTGCCGCCTCAGGGGCTTTGGGCGCTTCCGCGGCCTTGACGGCCTGCGCGGGCGACGCCGTCTTGGGCGCACTGCCCACCGTGACCGGAATGCTTGCACGCGGCGCTTCCTTCTTGGCGGGGGCTTTGCTCAGCAGAATATCCATCAGGTGGCGGTTCATCGCCTTGCACATGATCTGCGTGAGCAGCAGGCCCGACGCGCCGACGATGCCGCCAATGGCGACCAACAGCGGATCGGCCACGGCCAAGCCCGCGATGCCCGCGGCGACACCGGAGAAAGAATTGAGAAGCGAAATGGTGATGGGCATATCCGCGCCGCCGACGCGAATGGCAAACGCCACACCGAAGAAGCTGCCGGCCACGACCGCCAGCAGCGTCATCGGGCCGACTGCTACGTCAAGCGTCAGCACCACGACGGCGATCAGCGAGACAATGATCGATCCCATCGTCAGCGCGGCATGCGCAGGCCAGACAACGGGCTTTTGCTTCATCATACCTTGCAGCTTCGCCGCGGCAATCAGGCTGCCGGTCAGCGTCAGCGAGCCGATCACAACCGCGAGCGCCGCGGTGGCGCTGGAGAACGGCGATACCACACTGGGGTGCAGCAGTTCCATCACGCCGACGATCAGTGAGGCAGCGCCGCCAAGCCCGTTGAGCAGTGCGACAGCCTGCGGCATCTGGATCATCTTGACCTTGACCGTGCCCCATGCGCCGATACCCAGACCCACCAGCATCGCGGCCCACAGTTCCACGAGTGTCAGCGTCTCATACTTCAGCAGCGTAACGATGATCGCCAGCGCCATACAGACTGCGCTGAGCATGTTGCCCGTCTTGGCGCGCTCGACCTTGCTCATCATCGCGATACCGATGAGCACACCCACCGTCAAAACCGCAGAGAGGATGTAATAAACCGTCTGGCTCATTTTTTCCCCTCCTTCTTATGGAACATCGCCAGCATGCGCCCGGTGACGCCGAAGCCGCCCGCGACGTTGATCATCGCCAGCACAATGGCCAGAAAACCCAGCACGCGAAGGCCCGTCAGCGACGCGGCCACAGCGGTGCCAGTGGCGGCCAACGCGCCCAGGATCGTGATGCCCGACAGCGCGTTCATGCCCGACATCAGCGGCGTGTGCAGCAGGCTCGGCACACCCGAGATGAGCTTATACCCCACCAGCGCCGAGACGATAAACAGAATAACCAACAGAAGCGGACTCATGCGGCACTCTCCTTTCAGTGGAAGGAAGGGAGACGCCAGGGGGCTGCCTGCCCCCTGGACCCCCGGCCAAAGGGCCTTGCCCTTTGGAAACCCAACATTTCGCCTGTGGGCGGGTTGGGCACTGCAACTATGCTTATCTCTTTCCGCACCCCGGCCGCAGCCGGAGATTGGGATTCCAAAGGGTCAATGACCCTTTGGCCGGGGGTCCAGGGGGCAGGCAGCCCCCTGGCGTTCCCCACGTTCCTCTCGTTCCCCTTACAGCCCCATCGCCTCGCGCGCGCCCTGGTGCACAACTTCGCCGTCGATTGTGGTGAGGATGCCCTTGACGATGTCGTCAGAGCGGTCCAGCGCGATCTGGCCGTCTTTGGTGAGGTACTTGACGAGGTTGTAGATGTTCTGCGCGAACATCCAGGAGGAGGACTCGGGCAGCATGCCCGGGATGTTCTTGATGCCGATGACGGTGACGCCGTGCTTGACCTCGGTCTCGCCCGGGGTGGTGCAGGCGCAGTTGCCGCCCTGATCGATGGAGATGTCGACGATGGCGGAGCCGGGCTTCATGGACTTGACCATTTCCTCGGTGATCAGCACCGGGGCGATCTTGGAGGGCACCAGCGCGCTGAGGAACACCAGGTCCATCTTCGGAACGATGTCTGCCAGGATTACACGCTCTTTTTCGGTCCATTCGCGGTTCAGCGCCAGCGCGTAGCCGCCCTCGCCCACGGCCAGCTCAGTCGGAATGCCCAGGTCGACGATCTTCGCGCCCAGCGACTGCGCCTGTTCCACGGCGGCGGGGCGGATATCAGCCGCATGCACGACTGCGCCCAGACGCTTGGCGGTGGCGAGCGCCTGCAGGCCCGCGACGCCTACGCCGATGATCAGCGCGTTGATGGGCTTGATCATGCCGACGGCGCTGAAGATCTGCGGGATGAACTTGGGGATTTCGTTGGCGGCCAGCAGGATGCCCTTGTAGCCCGCGCAGGTGGACATCGAGGTCAGCGCGTCCATGTTCTGCGCGCGGGAGATGCGCGGCACGCCGTCCAGCGTCAGGCTGATGACGCCTTTGCTTGCCATGTTCTTAACCATCTCATGGTTGACGGGTGAGGCGGGGTGGATGAAGGTGATGAGGACCTGCCCCTTGTGCATCATATCGACTTCGTGCAGGTTCTTCTGCTTGTTGAACTGCGGCTCTTTTACTTTCAGGATCACGTCGGCCTTGGCAAAGATTTCCGCCGGGTCGGCGACGATCTTCGCACCAACCGCTTCGTACTGGGCATCATGGAAAAATGCGCCCTCGCCGGCGTTTTTTTCCACCCAGACCTGCGCGCCATCCTTGACCAGTTTGGCGACCGTTTCCGGCGTGGCGGAGACGCGGCGCTCACCGTGCATGATTTCCTTGATGATTCCGATCAGCATTGTGGGGTCCTCCTTTTTTATTGCAGGGTTTATTGGTTGCTTATTTCGCAGCGTCCGGGATGGCCGGAACGTCCTGCTTCACGGTGGAGAGCACGACCAGCGTGCGCGTCAGCGATACGCCCGGTATGCTCTTGATTTCCCCCAGCACGCTTTCCAGCGAGCGGGTGGAATCGGTAGCTACCTTGACCAGGAAGTCAAAGTCGCCGGTGACATAGTGGCACTCGTCAATGTGGCTGTTCTTGTTGACCTCTTTGGCAAAGTTGTCGTTGTGCTTGGGGTGCTCCAGGCTCACCGAAATGAAAGCGCAGATGTCCCGCCCCATGTAGGCCGGATCGATCAGCGCCGTATACTGACGTATAACGCCTGTATGTTCCATTTTCTTGATGCGCTCAATGACGGCGGATACGGATAGGTTCACCCGAAGGCCAATCGCCGAGGCGGACATGCGCGCGTTCTCGCGCAGGCAGCGCAGTATTTTCTTGTCAATCTCATCCAAGGGAATCAGCTCCATTACTTAGCTTTCCGCAATAGTAGCCCATATAGGATAAAAAGTAAAGGAGTTTGCTTGATTTCCGGAATAATTTCTTGAATTCTGTTGATATAAAAAAAGATTTTACCGTAAAGAGAATTTTTTCGGTTTTTGCGCGTTGCATGATATTTTTTTATCAAAAACGGACAATCTGTCTTACTTTTTGCCTTGGTTGCGGGCTGGGCCGCAAAAGTACCGCCAAAGGGCTAGTTTGCGTGCCCACGCAAAAACTTCTGTTTTTTTGTGCAGAATCCGAAAAGTCATGGGGTCCCCAACCCTTGCAAACGGGGCGCGCCTATGGTACGATTCATCCATGAGTAATGTAAATACACCGCATAAAGAAACACTTTGCAGCGCAGTACTGGATACTACGCTCGCGTACCAGGAGAAGGGCTACTTCCCCTCGGCGGCGGTTACCGTCTTCACAGGGCAGGATACGCTGTGTGAACTTGCCGTCGGGGACGCAACGCCCCAGACGGTGTTTGACGTGGCGTCTCTTTCGAAAATCGCCACGGCGACGCAGGTGCTGCTCGCCATCGACCAGGGCCGCGCAGCGCTGTCCGACGGCATCCTTGCCCACCTGCCTGAGCTTGCGCAGGATGACTTGCTGCGCGAGCGGCTGGCGGATGTTACGCTGGAAAAGCTGTTGACACACACGTCCGCCATTGTCGAATGGTACCCCTTCTACGCGGAGACAGGCGATTTTGCGTCGGTGCTGCATACTGCGCTGGCGCGCTACGCACCCGTCCAAGGCATGGTCTACAGCGACCTGAACTTCATGCTATTGGGCAAGCTACTCGAAAAGCTGTCCGGCCTGCCGCTGGATCAATGCACCGTGAAAAATCTGACCGAACCGCTGTCGCTAGGCCGCCTTACCTACCGGCCCGACCCCGCGTGGGACATCGCACCCTCCTGCTACGGCAACCCCATTGAGGAGGAGATGTGCTGCGAGCGGGGCATTGCTTTTGATGGATGGCGTCCGCATACGCCGGTTCGCGGAGAGGCAAATGATGGCAACGCCTACTATTACTTTGGTGGCGCGGCGGGCAGTGCGGGTGTTTTCGCCGATATCGCGGCTTATCGCAAGCTTGGCCAGTTCCACCTGGCCACGAAGTCTCCGCTGCTGATCCATGCGCAGGAAGAGTGCGCCCCGACGCGCGGCCTCGGCTGGCAGGTAAGCGACATGTACCCGGATGGCTGCGGCCATACGGGCTTTACCGGTACCAGCATCTACATATCCCGGAAACTCGACCTGGGCGTTGTGACGTTCACCAACCGCCTGTTCTTCCCCGAGAAAAACCTTAACATGACCAACGACTACCGCCGGGCGCTGCACCGCGCTGTGGCGGAACTGTTCCCGGTTTAAGGCGCGCCTGCGTAGCGCGCTTTGAATAATCACCTGAAAGAAAGAAGGGACCTCATGAAAAAGTTTCTAGCCCTGCTCCTGTCGGCAATGATGCTGGCGAGCCTGATGCCGCTGGCCGCCTCGGCCGAGGGCACTACGTTGCGCTTTGGTACCGATGCGGAACCGGCTGGCTTTGACCCGCACACCATTTCCGCTGTGGCGTCGCTGCGCGTTATCTCCCAGCTGTACAACACGCTGGTCGATGTCGACAACGACCTGAACGTCATCCCGGAGCTTGCGACCAGTTGGGAGCAGCCGGATGACCAGACCTACATCTTCCACCTGCGCGACGACGTGACGTTCCACAACGGCCGCAAGATGACCGCCGAAGACGTCAAGTACAGCTTCGAGCGCATCCTCACGCCGGACGCGGGCATGTTGGGCAACAACAGCAGCTATGCCGGCAACATTGACACCATCGAAGTGGTGGACGAGTACACCATTAAGTTCACGCTCAAGTCCATCACCGCGCAGTTCCTGGCCAGCCTGTCCAGCAACTACTGCGCCATCGTCTGCAAGGAAGTCGTCGAGGAGAACGGGGACCTGCTCCGTGCCGACGGCGGCACCGGCCCCTACACGCTGGGCGAATGGATTCCGGACAACATGGTGTCCGTGCAGAAGTTTGACGGCTACTTCCTTGAGGACAAGCCGGTCATCGACACCATCGAGTTTTTCGTCATGACGGATAGCTCCGCGCGCCTGGCCGCGCTGCGCACCGGCAGCGTCGACGTCATCAACGCCGATACGGCCATGCTTGCCCTGGTCAAAAACGACGCTGCCATCCAGACCCTGGCCTATCAGTCCCGCAACTACGCCGGCCTGTGCCTGAACGTTGCCAAGTTCGAGCCGTTTGGGGACGTGCGCGTCCGCCAGGCGGTCTCCCTCGCGATCAACCGCGAAGAGGTCATCGACATGGCGTACAATGGTGAAGCGGAAGTTTCCGGCTTTGTGCCCGCATCGCTGGGCCACTGGGCCGTGGACGTGACCGAACACCCAATGTACCAGCAGAACATCGAAAAAGCCAAGGCGCTGATGGCCGAAGCCGGCTACGCGGATGGCTTTGAAGTGACACTGACCGTGGGCCTGCTGGACAGCCTGCGCGACATGGGCGCGGTGGTGCAGCAGCAGCTGGCCGAAATCGGCATTACGGTTAACGTGGTTAACAAGGAGAACGCCGAATATATCGCGCTGTGGAGCGCCCATGACTTCGAGATGATGATGTGCCAGAACGGCGCAGGTTCCGACCCGAGCCGCGGCGTCGCCTTCTTCTTCAAGACCGGCAACACCGCCAACATCGCCGAGTACTCCAACGCCCGCGTGGATGAGCTGTGCGACCTGGGCGCCGGAACGACCGACGAAGCCAAGCGCGAGGAGTACTACAAGGAAGCGATCGAGATCATCCTGGACGAATGCCCCAACGTCATCATCGCCAGCCCGAAGGAGTACTTCATGGCTGCGCCGAAGCTGGCCGGGTTCGTGCCCAGCGCTTCCACCCCCTACGACCTGCAGAACGCGTACTTCGCGGAGTAACGGACGGGGAGTGGCGGAGAAACGACACGGAACGCCAGGGGGCTGCCTGCCCCCTGGACCCCCGGCTTAAGGGCCATTGGCCCTTAAGAATCCCAAATTCGCTCACGCGAGGGTTGGGTTTTGGCTTTGTGCTATACCCTCCCGCCGTGAGGCGAAATGTTGGGTTTCCAAAGGGCAAGGCCCTTTGGCAGGGGGCCTGGGGGACCGTGTCCCCCAGCGTTCCCCGGCTCCTCCGCGCTCTCCGTTCTCTTCATGCACAGGGAGCGCGGTCATGCGTGATTATATCCTTCGCAGGCTGCTCA
>JAVBQK010000124.1:0-5433 GCA_031549105.1 Eubacteriales bacterium | reverse complement strand
CGTGTTCTGGGTCCGCTGCCCCCCGCCGCCGGGCGGGCCGCCCGCGCCCCCCCCCCCCCCCCCCCCCCCCGGTCCCTCGTCTCCCCCCCCCCGCCCCTCCCTCACCCCACCCCGATCCTCGTGCCAAGGGCGCGGCGAAGCACCTCGCCTTCGTCCAGGGTGCCTACCTGGCGTAGGTCCTCGTCCACCATCACAAACACGTGATAGCTGCCCGCCGTCAGGCGCGTCGCCAGGCGCTCTGGGCTAGCTGACTGCTCCACGGCTACCCACTTGACGGGCAGTGTCCCCTCGCGGCGCAGGCGGTCGGCGCGGCCGTGCAGCGCCTCAAAACATGCGGCGGCTAGCGTTTCCTTTTCCTTGAGCGCCGCGTAGATCAGATAAACGCCCATCAGGAATAGCAAGGGATTGATGACGCCCTTTGTTGCCGCGTATACGCCAAGTCCTACGATCATTACGCCGATTGCCACGCCCACCCACACGAATATGCGGGTGGCGCGTGGACGCCCCAGCTTCCCGCTGAGCGCGGCGCGCAATGCCCGTCCGCCATCCAGCGGCAGCGCGGGCAACAGATTCGTCGCCGCCAGGATCAGGTTGATGCGCAAGAAATCCTGCACCACCAGTCCGTGGAGGCCGCTTACCGCAGATAGCAGCGAGAACAACAGGCTCGCTATCGGCCCGGCCAGCGCGATCATCAACTCCTGCCCGGGACGCAGCGACAGCGCCGTGCTCATCTGCGCCACCCCGCCAAACGGCATCAGCTCGATCGATTCAAACCGCTGCCCCATGATGCGCGCTGCGACCGCATGCGCCGCCTCATGCAGTGTCAGCGCCACCAGTGTCATCAGCAATGCCCGTCCATGCCCAAGCCATACGGATGCGGCCATCAGCACCGGAAAGGCAAAGTGCATCCTAAGCGGCACACCAAACGCCGCGCCGAATGGAATCATTGCTGAAAGGGCGCGGGGTCCATCGCCCGGCCTTCTCCGCGCAGTTCATAGGTCAATAACTTGGCCGCGCCCAGCACCTCCCCTGTTTCTACCCAGTCCCCTTCGTTCACTTCCGTCACCAAGAGGTTACCATAGAGCGATTCCATGCCGCTTGCATGCCGTATCCGGATCACATACCGCCCGGTCGGGTCCATCGCGACGCTCATCACCTCACCCGACGCGCTCGCGACAGCCTCGCCCGTGTCGTACCCCACCCACGGTTCCTGTGCGCTGAACGTGTGCACCACCGCCCCGGAGGACGGCAGCGCGTGCTTTTCGCCGCCTAGGTTCCAAAACACCGCAGCGCTCTCCGGCACCAGGTTGGAAACAAAGCGCAGGCTGCCCAGGCTCTCCGATAGGTCCATCGAAACCACCTGCGCCAGCAAATTGGTCGCTCCCGTAGCCCCGGGTGTGTTCAGGCTCTGTGCCGCCAGCACGCAAAGAAGCAGCGTCACGCTGATTGCCGTGTTCCGCAGCATCCTCTCGCCAAAGCCCAGGGCCTTCGCGCTTTCCTCCATTTGGGGTGGCTGGGGCACCGGCGCCTGCGGCGGCATCTCCACGTGGCGCTTTGCCTGTTGTACCTGCGCCAGCGGCGCGCGGCTCCTGACAGTTGCCGCTTGTACCCTCGTCCTCGACTGTGACATGCGCATCCCCTCCTGGGAGGAAGGTATGCAAAAGGCCCCCGCAAAAGAAGCGGGGGCCTTCCAGGCCGCATGATTCTATTTGATGACCACCAAATGCTCCGCGGTGAACGTCTCCTGGCCGATCTTCGCGGTCGCCTCAATTCGGTAAATACCGGCCGGTACCTTCGCGCCTTTTCCGTCCAGCCCGTTCCAATAGAGCAGTGTCCCCTCCGGTGTGAGCGACTGCGGCCGGGTTGGACGGCTGACGCACAGCTGCCTCACCACCGCGCCTTCTTCATCCCGGATGGTTACCGAGATGCTGCACGGCAACGCGTGGCCGATGAATATCTCCAGCTCCCGGCGGAACGCCCGCTGCCACGTCTTCGGTGCGCCGATGGACAATTCCGGATCACCCTCGATCTGCGCGGACAGCACCCGCCCCGCGTAGATGAACGGCGCAGTGCCGCTGTCCGGGTCGTCCGGCTTGAGGATGTGAATCATCGCGTACGTCCAGTCCTCGGGCAGCACCTCGCTCAGGTCCAGGTGGATTTGCTTGCGGCCCGCGCTGATTTCGCCCGTGGGTTCGACGTCCCCATCCCACTCGCCCTCATCCAGCAGGGTGACGCCGTTTCGCCAGTCCCATTGTCCGTCCCGAAGGAATGTGATGCGGTAGCCCACCCGTGTCGCCGTCGTCGCCGTGTACGCGAAGACCGCCACCGGTTTTTCTGCGTTTAGCGCGGTGTTGCCAAAGACAATGCTCGTGATATCCCCGCGCTGCGCCCTGCCTGTCATGGGCCTTTCGTACACGATCAGCGGGAACGAGTCATCCTGCGGAAACATCTGCGCTGTGGAGCCTGCCTGCGTTGCCAGCAGATGGTTGTACATCTCCGTCAGCGTAATCTTGCCGTCCTTGTTCGCATCCGCCGCGAAAGTGCCCAGATACCCCGCGCCGAGCGCCAGCGCGGTGGTGAAGTACGAGCCGCCCGGCGGCACCGCATAAAAGCCCTGCGCACCCCAGTACCACGAAGGCTCGCTAGCCCCCGAAGACGTGAGCACCTTATAGTCATCCGTCTGGAACGCGCGGGTCACGCGGGCGGAACCGACCTTGGGCGACACGCCTTTACCGATCAGCGCGCCGGAATTGCACGCGTCCACCAGGAGCACCTTCACGCCTTCGATCTCATCAAGCATCGCGCCCAACTCCTGCGCGGTCACCTGATCCTCCAGCGAGCCATCCGAGAGATACAGCCGACCTTCCGGGTTATTGTAGGCGGTGTTGAACTCGCCGTGCGTGGAGATATAGAGCAACGATACGTCGTTTTCCGTCGCACCGGCAAACGTGGCCTGGATCGCTGCACGCAGCGCCTCGCGGCTGAACGTGATGCCGTACTGGCGCGAGACGACAAACCCGCGCGAGTCTTCCGCGAGCACCGCTTCCATCATATCCAGGTTGTTCTTGCCGACAGGCGTCATATCCGGCACACTGATGAACCGGTCGCACGCAATCAGAAGCGCACGATAATACGGACCATCCTCCGCCGAAGCGCAGGAGGCCCCAAAGTACAGATACCCTATACACAGCGCAGCGCTCAGCGTGCGCAAAAAAAGCGTCCATCTCCTGGTCATGGAAACAGTATAGAGGATTTTTACGGGAAATACCAGTGGCAATTATTCCTGAAAAAAGCAATGCGGTAAAAGCCATCCAGCTTAATGTGTCGCCAGGTTGGAAAAGCGTGTGTACTTGCCCAGCCATGCCAGCTTGACTGTATCCAGCGGGCCGTTACGCTGTTTCTGTACGATGATTTCGGCAATATTCTTGTCCGGCGTCTCCGGGTTATAGTACTCTTCGCGGTGCACAAACATGACGACGTCCGCGTCCTGCTCGATGGAGCCGGAATCGCGTAGGTCGCTGAGGACGGGGCGCTTGTCGGCGCGCTGCGCGTTCGCACGGGACAGCTGCGCACAGGCAATCAGCGGCACATGCAGTTCCTGCGCCAGACCCTTGAGCGCACGGCTGATTTCGCTGACCTCGTGCTGCCTGTTCTCGCTGCTCTTATCGGTAGCCATCAGCTGCAAGTAGTCCACGATGATCAGGTCCAGGCCACGCTCAGCCATCAGGCGGCGGCAGCGGGAACGCAGCTGGCCGGGCGTGATGCCCGGCGTTTCATCCATATAGATGTTCGCGGCGGCAAGCGGTCCCAGCGCCATCGTCAGGCGCATCCAGCCCTCATCATCAATGGAGCCGTGGCGCACCGCCTGCATATCCACGCTGGCTTCGGTGCAGAGCATACGCATCGCCAGCTGTTCACGCGGCATTTCAAGCGAAAAGACGGCCACTGTCTTACCGGCCTTGACGGCCGCGTGCTGTGCGATGTTCATCGCAATGGATGATTTGCCCATGGACGGCCGCGCGCCGATGAGCACCAGCTCGCCCGGGTGAAAACCCGTGAGCAGCTTGTCCAGATCAATGAAGCCTGTGGGCACGCCATCAATGGCGCCCTTGAGACGGGCAAGCGTCTCAATCTGCGCGTAAGTGCTGGTCAGCACCTCGCGGATATGCACCAGCGTGTCGGTACCGCCCTTGTGCATTGCAATGTCAAAAATGGTTTTCTCAATCCACGCAAGCAGCTCTTGCAGCGGCCTGTCCTGCGAATAGCTGTCGCGCAGGATCGCGTTGGCGCAGTCAATCAGCTGCCGAAGTGTGAACTTCTCATCAACAATCTGGATGTAGGCCCGCACGTTTGCGGTCGTCGGCACATACTGCGTTAGCTGCACCAGGTACTGCGTCCCGCCGATCCCTTCCAGCGTGCCACGCCGGGACAGCTCGTCATCGACGGTGACCAGGTCCACGGGCCGGCCCATGCGCGAGAGCGCAATCATCGAGTCGAAGACCTCTCGATGGGCAGGCTGATAAAACGCGGCGGCGGTGAGCAGCTCCTGTGCGAGCAGCACCGCCTCCGGGTCTTGCAGCATTGCGCCAAGCACGCTACGCTCGGCGTCCTGGTTATTGGGTGGCAGCGGCGCGGTTTGCATCGCCTATTACGCCTCCGCCTCGACGATCACGCGCATGGGGATGGTGATCCCCGCGTACAGCCACACGGACGCCTCGTACTCCCCCACCGCACGGATCGGATCGGAAAGCTCCACGCGCCGCTTCTCAATCTTCACGCCATGCTGGGCCTCGAGTGCATCGGCAACTTCCTGACCGGTGATGGAACCATACAAACGTCCCTTGTCGCCAGCCTTCGCCTTCATATAAATCACCTGTTTGCGCAGGCGCTCCGCGGTCTCCGACGCCTCCCGGCGGCGCAGATCCTCGCGGTGGCCTTCTGCCTCTTTGGCGCGCTTAACACTGTTGACAGCCGTGTTTGTCGCCTCCATCGCCAGCTTCCGCGGCAGCAGGAAGTTACGGGCGTACCCGTCCGAAACCTCCAGAATTTGCTCTTTTTTTCCAGTTCCTTTTACGTCCGCCAGCAGGATTACCTTCACAAAGCATCCCCCTCTCGCGTGTTTGTGTGGGTGTTGTATGGGATATTGTAACTTTTGCGCGGATATAAGTCAAGATGTGACGGGGAAGGGAACGCCAAGGGGCGCTGCCCCTTGGACCCCCGGGAAGGGCTTTGCCCTTTCCAAACCCATGTTGCGCTCACGCGCGGGTTGAGCCTAATGAAATAATCAGCCCCTGCGTGAGCAGTGTTGGGTTTGGAAAGGGCAACGCCCTTCCCGGGGGTCCAGGGGGCAGAGCCCCCAGGCGTCTCCACTCCACCCCAAAGGCTCCCCCCCCACCCTCAACGTGATAAGCTCGCGCGGGAGCCACATGACCA